>DLYX01000102.1 GCA_003447545.1 Deltaproteobacteria bacterium
ATGGTGCCGAGGTCGGTTCGTACGGCGGCGTTTTCCGGCTCGATGAGCAGAAATTTTTCGTAATAGTCGACGGATGTATCACGGGCGCCCTGGTCATAGGCGAGATTCCCCAGACCACGCAGCCCGGTCAGGTTCTTCTCGTTACGATCGAGCAGGTGCTGATAGGCAGCGCCTGCTTTGGCCACGTAGGTGGGGTCGAGCCGGGAGGCTCGGTAATAAACCCCGGCTAATCTCTCCCAGGCTTCTGTATCGTCAGGAGTTTTCTCGGCTTCTGCGGCTTGTTTGCCAATGAATTCGCGAATATCCGGCGGCAGCTCGAATGTCTGGGGCGCGGGAGCCTGCACGGGGACGACCGCGCCGCTCTCGGTGCGGCGTTCGCCCGGTTTGAGGGCGCGCTCTTCCGCCCGGGATCTTTCCCAACCCCAGAAGCCTCCGCCGGCCACAAGCAGAAGCGCCAGCACGACAAAGCCGCCAACGCGGAAAGCCCCCGATGCGGGAGCAGCCACTGCGTCGGGCGTCGGGGCGTCCAGGGAGGCGCCACAGCTGGCACAGAAGCGATTATCAGATACGGCTTCGGCACCGCATTCGGGACAGAATTTGAACGACATGCTCCTTTTCTTAACGACCTGTTGCGTCAACGTCACGAGACCGAGTTAGAAAACAGTTCGTCATCGATGGTTGACAACCGGCCGGAACCGGAGATCGATAGGAGTCGTGTTGTCTTCGGTCCCTGATCTGCTGAGTTTTTCCAGAATATTGCTGGGGTTTATCCTGGTATTTTCTGTGGGGGAGCATCCATTTGCCCCAATGCTGATTGTGATGGTCGCGATGGCGACCGACTTTGTCGACGGGAAGATCGCCCGGGCACTGGGCGTAGCGTCGCGACGGGGGCTCTATCTTGATGTTGCCTCGGACGGTTTTTTTCTGCTCGCCGGTCTCGGAATGGCGTCCTGGCACGGTTGGACGAGTCCCTTGCTGCCGATCGCCATCAGCATCGCGCTGATGGACCTGATGCTGCAATGGCGCCGTCAGCAGCCGGGCAAGGCACCCGTTCGCGGTTTTGCCGACCGCGCCGGCCATCTCGCCGGCACGCTTAATTTTTTCGCACTTCTGTTCGCGACAGCTGTCCCTGCGGGGTGGCTGTCCCCGACTTGGAGTCAGGGAATCGCGGTCAGCGTGGCACTGCTGAACCTCAGTCCCGTTCTGCTTCGCCGTCTGCTTCCTGTTTCGCCACAGCCATAAGCTCTTCACGTTTCTCGGCCAGTTCCCAGATCTCCCTTCCCTTGAAGGGAAGAAAACAGACGCCCAGAAATGCATTCATCACAAGAAACATCAGATGAGCACAGAGGCTGTAGGCAAGCAGGTTGGCTTCGGGCGCATAGCTTCCGAGGAGAAAAACCCACGCGGCCTGCGCGGTGCCGAGTTTGGCAACGGTCAGGGGCACGGCGGATGCCAGATAAATCAGGGGGAGGTTCGCGAGCATCGCGAAAAAGGGAATGTCCATGCCGAAAAACCCGACGGCGGCCCAGTTGAGAACAGCCGCCAGCAGGAGTGCGGTGGCCTTGAAGCTGAGGATGGCGAGGTAGTCGACGATCCGAGCCTTGTCGAAAGTAGAGAGGAGACCGGGCGCCGGTCGCTGGACGCCGAGCAGCTTGAGCCCTCGAAAGTAAAAGACAATGCCGGCGAGGACAGCATAAAGCACGAAGTAGGACTCGCTCAGTCCGGGCACCGCGGTTCCCGCGATGCCGGCGCCGATCGAAGAGACCAGAATCAGATCGCTGATTTCGAGAAATGCGAGAAAGACCATCGTGCTTGCGATCCCGAGAAAGGGGATGTTTTCCTTGCGCCAAAGCCAGAGCGCCAGTCCGCCCTGTGCCACGTTGTGATTGACCAGGGACAGAACGTAGGTGACGGCGCGGACGGGGATCATCTCGGTGTATTTGACCGGGGCATGGAACCGCCGCACGGCTATCGTCACGGCTGCGGTATCGAGGAGGAGGTAGAGACACGAGTAGGGGAAAAGGACGGCGAGATAGAGTCCCCACTGTGCCTGCTGCAGGGTCGCGATCACCTGGTCGACAGGAATGCGAGAGAACAAAAAGACGAAGAGGAGAATCGTCAGGGCCCAAGGAATAATGATTTTGAGAACTTTCATTCGGCGATTTTCTCCATCGTAATGTCCTAACAGGGCCCAGAAGTCCGGCAAGGAAGCCCGCCACCATGAACCCCGCCGGGGATCCCGCCCCCGCCGATTGTGGCCGGCACCACTGGCAAGAGGAACCTTTCGCGTTCAGGGGCCCCTGTGCTCCCGGCAGGTTTATCGCAAGAATCCTCAAAAGGATCGATAAATCAGGTATATCGAGCCAATTTCAGGGCGGGGCTCGGGTGAAGTTTCCGATTCCGCGAGCGTCCAAGGAGTAAATCCGCTTGTGTCAGGATGGAACATGGATAGCTTTACGGGAATAAGGAACCGCTATGCCGCAATTTTTGCAGTTTACGACCAATGATCTGATTTTGGCTGCCGTCTGGATTTTTCTGGGAGCGCAGCTCTCGACCCTGGCGACGACCGTCTACCTCCATCGGGCACTGACCCATAAGGCGGTCAAGCTGCACCCCGCCGTGGTCTGGGCCAATCGTCTCGTCGTTTGGCTGACGACCGGAATTGCGCCTCGGGATTGGGCGGGGATTCACCGCAAACATCACCGCTTCTCGGACCTGCCCGGAGACCCGCATTCCCCTTACGTGCACGGTTTCTGGAACATCCAACTCCGGAACGTCCAGTACTACCGCGCCGAAGCGCGAGACACCGAGACGATTGCGAAATACACAAAAGACATCGTGGATGATCGCTGGGAGCGAATCTTTTCGCGAACGACGGCAGGTCTGGTTCTGTATGCAGCCCTCATGATGTGGGTCCTGACCCCGCTCGTCGGATTCGTGGCAGCCGTTCTGCAATTTACACTCTACATCTGGCTGAACGCATCCATCAATGGAGCGGCGCATTGGATCGGGTACCAGAACTTCGCCAACAGCGCGCGAAACCTCTGGCTTCTGTCGCTCTTTACGGCCGGCGAAGCCCTGCATAATAACCATCATGAGTACCCCGGGAGCCCCCGATTTTCGCAGAAGAAATTGGAGATCGATTTCGGCTGGTGGTTTATCGCCGCGTTGACG
>DLYX01000588.1 GCA_003447545.1 Deltaproteobacteria bacterium
TTGGCCCTGTCCTGAGGTCCGGTGATCGAGTAACCGGCACAATCGAGCGTCACATCCGAATTGATCCGCAGGCCGATCAATTCGGCCGAGGGGTTGGCAGGGTCACGGGTGCAAGGGCCCAGATCCTCGGTCATGGTGTAGTTCTCGACCACACGATCCCCGCAGGCGCATGGGATCTCGCCCCCGCACTCGGCTTGAGCCATCCGCCCGGCAAAGGACGGATTCGCGAGCAGCAGGAGGATCGGAATCAAAAGGACGCTGGTCCATGACAGAGTTTGGTGACATCGAGCAGTCATGGAATTGACCCTAAAGGAGTTCCGAAAGGAGTGGAAGCCGCAGCGGCGAGTTGCGTCCGAGTGCGCTGGTGGGTTTTAATTCCAGTAAAAACAAGCTTTTATAGGGATAGGTGGTTTGGCTTGGCACTTGTCATGCCCCAAGGCAGGGCAACCGCAGGGGCATCGGCTCAGTCCAGAGAGCGCCAGCAATACCAGGAGCCGATCGAGGCATAAGGGTGCCAGAGGGCCGCGATGGCCTCCATCTCGGGTGGTGAGGGCCGCTCGGCGAGTCCATAGAGTTGTTGCATCGCATTCTGGACGCCCAAATCGCCGCAAGGCAGAATATCGGTTCTTCCGAGAACGAAAATCAGAAACATTTGAGCGGTCCAGACTCCGATTCCCTTCACGCAGGTCAAGGTCTCGATGACTCGGGCATCGGAAAGGTGGCCGAGGCGCGAAAGCTGGATGCGTCCGTCGGCGGTCCGATCGCAAAGGTCGCGGATATACCGAAGTTTCTGGGGACTCACCCCGGCACCCCGGATCTCCTCGTCGGTCAACCCCGCGAGTGCTTCCGGGCAGATTCGCCCGCCGGCGGCTGCCGCCAGGCGTCGGCCAATCGTGGCTGCGGCCTGCGTCGAGACTTGTTGGGATAGAATCGATTGCGCGAGCGAGGCAAAGCGATCCCGGCGCACCCGCAGGGTGCACGGGCCGATCTTTCCGATGACCTCTGCCAAAGTGGGGTCCACGCGCCTTAGATGACGGGCGCCCTCGGCGCATATCTGACGATCGATAGGCATGGCATCGTTTTGACCGATCCGGCGCTCTCTGGCGAGCCGTCATGGTCTTGCTCCGTTGCCCCGGCCGGATCGAGGTCCGCCGAGGATCCCTCTGTGGATAGTTTTCCTCAATGCTGATTTACCGTGTTGATAGATTTCCGTGGTTTTCCCACAGGATTTCCACAGGAGGGAAGATTTCTCGCGCCCCGCAACCATGCCCGGCCGCTGCGGGCCTTTTAGGCTTCGTGGCGGGGCCGCTCCCCTTGGGCTAAAGCCAGCCTGCTGTCTCGGACTCGAGTGTACGGGGGCCGGGCGAGCACCTCGCTGGCCAGATCGGCCAGAGTTTCAGCGGAACCGGCCGGGAGCGGAATGAATTTCGACAACCTATCGATTGTGAGCGTGCGCCATGTGGACGCCCCGCACAGCATCACCTCGGCCGCAATCCAGAGCGAACTCCAAGAAACCATGGAACGACTGGGCATGCCGCCCAATCTGCTCGAATCAGTCGCCGGCATTCGCGAGCGCCGCTATTGGGACGAGGGAGTCCAGCCCAGTGATGCGGCAACTCTGGCGGCCGAAGCGGTTCTGGCCGATTCTGGTCTCGACCGATCCTGTTTGGGGATCATCGTGAACACCTCGGTTTGTCGAGATTACGTCGAGCCATCCACGGCCTGCCTGGTCCATGGAAATCTTGGCTTGCCGGCTACCTGCATGAATATGGATGTGGGCAATGCCTGTCTTGCTTTTCTCAATGGAATGGAAGTCGTCGGCAATATGATCGAACGGGGCCAGATCGATTACGGGATGATTGTGGATGCCGAATCGAGCCGTTTTCTGGTGGAATCGACAATCGAGCGCTTGAGACGACCGGAGACGGACCTCGCGACCTTCCGTGACGAGTTTGCCTCGCTGACCACCGGTTCGGGAGCGGTTGCGATGATTCTGGCTCGCGCGGACCTGGTGCCGGATGGACATCGCTTCCGCGGGACGTTCAGTCTGGCGGCCACCGAGCATAACCGGCTGTGCGTCGGGCAAGTCGAGCGCGGGATCACCGACACCAAGGGCTTGATGGTCGAGGGTGTGGAGTTGTCACGAAAGACCTGGGCTGGCGCCCGCCAGCATCTTGGTTTCGAGGCCTCCGATGTCGATCAATATTGTCTCCATCAGGTCAGTCAGCGCCATGCCGAGCAGTTGGCGGAGAGTTTGGAATTGGACGTGGCGAAGACACTTCTGATTGTGGATCTGTTCGGCAATATAGGTCCGGCGTCGGTGCCGATCGTGCTGTCGAAAGCACTCGACCTCGGGCGAATTCAAAAAGGTAATCGGATTGTTCTTGCCGGGATCGGTAGCGGTCTGAACTGCACGGTTGGCGAAATCATCTGGTGAGAGAGCCGGCGCACGTCGCACGGTCCCTCTATCCGTTTGCGGGCCGCTACCTTGATCGTCACGGTCTTCGTTATCATTACCTCGATGAAGGAGAGGGCCAGCCCGTGGTCATGGTGCACGGGAATCCGACCTGGTCGTTTTATTTTCGGAATCTGGTGCTGGAGCTCAGGCGCGACCATCGGGTTCTGGTGCCTGACCATATGGGCTGTGGCTACTCCGACAAGCCTGCTGCCGATCGCTATGGCTACCGGCTCGAGGATCGAATCGATGATCTCGAAGCCTTGCTGGATTCGTTGGATCTTCAGGAGCCGGTTACGCTGGTGGCACACGATTGGGGGGGCATGATCGCGATGGGCTGGGCTGCACGCCATCCCGATCAGGTGGGACGAATCGTTTTGATGAATACCGCGGCCTTTCATTTGCCCGACGATATGTCGATGCCGCCAATGTTATCCTTTGTCCGCGATACCCGATTGGCGGCATTTCTGGTCCGACGGGCAAACCTCTTCAGTCGCGGTGCCGGGTGGATTGCTCCCCGCAAGAGACTGTCGCGCGAGGTGCGGAATGCCTACGCCGCGCCTTATAATTCCCCGGAGAATCGTTTGGCGACACTGCGCTTCGTGCAAGATATTCCGCTTCGTCCGGGGGACCCTTCCTACGAGACCGTCAGTCAGGTCGAGCGTGGTCTGGCGCTATTTACCAGCACCCCTGTCTTGCTTCTTTGGGGGGATCAGGATTTTGTTTTCGGGCCCAAGGTGATGGGAGTTTTCGAGAAATATTGGCCTCATGCGGAAGGACACCATTTTCCTGACGCTGGGCATTATGTCCTGGAGGATGCGGCCGCCGAAATCCCGCCAATCCTGCGCGATTTTCTGGAAAGACACCCCTGACGGGCGCTCGATAGTGAACGTCGCCTCGCTAGTTCTCGAACGTGCCCGCCAGGACCCTGCCGCCGTGGCCATCCACTACCCGGTGAGTGCCCGGGGTCAGAAGGTCTCCTATGCCGGCGCGACCAACCGGGAACTGGACCGCGAAAGCGATGCAATCGCGCGAGGATTGGCGAAGGCTGGTGTGACCCGGGGCATGCGGACCGCAGTGATGGTGCCGCCCGATCGCAGCTTTTTCGCGCTCATGCTCGGTTTGTTGAAGATGGGTGCGGTGCCGGTGGTGGTCGATCCGGGAATTGGTTTGCGCCGTCTG
>DLYX01000298.1 GCA_003447545.1 Deltaproteobacteria bacterium
CGATCACGACGTTGCTCGACGACCCGCAGGCCAATCAACGCATCTGGAGCAGGGTCCGCCCGCTGGGTCGACTACCCGTGCTAAGTGGCCCCAAGCCCAGCGCCAACGTGCTACTCGAGTTGCCCTCGCAAAATGCTGGCGAACCAGCTTACCCGCTGGTCTCATGGCACCCCTACGGCAATGGCAAGATGATGTTCGTCGGGTCCGACCGGTTCTGGCGGTTGCGGTTGGAGGTCGGGGATGCCCACCACGCCAAGTTCTGGGGTCAGTCGATCCAGTTTCTCGCGATGTCGCGCCTACTGGGCCAGAACAAACGTATCTCGCTACAGACCGAGCGCAAACAATACAACCCCGGCGAATCAGTAAGGGTCTACGCAAACGTTCTATCCGAAACCTACCAACCGGTCGTAGAAGACTCGCATTCGGTCGTGCTCGAACGTCCGGGCTTCGTAGATGCGCGTCAGGAATTGGCCCTCATCCCCGATACGCAAACGCCCGGTCTCTACTATGGGACGTTCCCGGCCGGTGAAGAGGGGCAGTACAAGCTTGGACCGCAGGCGCACGAGGCGGAAATCTCCAGCACGGTTGAATTTGCCGTTGCTTTTGATTCACTGGAAGACCGAGACACGTCCGCGAATCCCGAACTTGCCCGCAAGATTGCCGAGACATCGGATGGGCAGGTTGTTGCGCCCATCGAATTACCCGGTTTCATTGACAAGCTGCCTAGCCAGAAGATGAAGCGTATGGTCAGTAAGGAGATTGAGCTGTGGGATACGCCGCTGCTGTATCTGCCGCTGATCCTTTTCGCGGGACTGGAGTGGTTCCTGCGCAGAAGGGAGAGCCTGCTGTAATTTCATGACGACACCAAACCACAACACGATCGGTCAGCAGCTCCATCAGGCCTGGAAACAGGAGCGGCGTTTCGTTCACGTGCGTGGGCTTTGCCGGAACGTGATATGGCTGGTGCTGCTGGTGTTCCTTGGCCTGCTGATCGACTGGGGCGTGCTTTTTAAAACACGCATGCCTGCGGCCATCTCGGTTGTGCTGGGCCTCATCGGGCTGGGCACGATGGCCTGGGTGATCTATCGCGAGTGGATCCGCCACCTGCGGCCGTTCAACGCCACCCGCGTGGCGCTGGAGGTCGAGGCCAAACACCCCGAACTGATGTCCGCGCTGTCGTCGTACACACAGATGGACAAGATGGCCAGCGATTCACAGGCTTCGCCGCAGCTCATCGAGGCGATGCGCGACTTCGCGGTGCAGACCGCCCTGAAGCTGACCTTTGCGGACATCATTGACTTTGCACAAATCAAGAAACTGTCGATATATGCCTGCGTCGCGCTGCTGATCGCCGGCGGGATGAGCATCCAGTGGTCGGAATATCTCGAAGCGATGATGCGCCGGGTGACGGGTCAGAGCTCGGACTACCCGGTCCGAACGCAACTGATCGAGATAAGCGGCGACATGACGGTTGCGCAAGGCAACCCCTTGGATATTCTCGTCAAGGCCGGCGGAGTCATTCCGAGCAGCGCTGCGCTGCACGTACGCCCCCAAAGCGAGTCGGGCGGATGGACCGAGATGCCGATGGACAAGCTCGCAAACGGATTTACTTTCCGCCGGCAACTCGAAGCGCCGGACCGCGACCTCGAGTATTACGTCACGATGGGCGACTACCGATCCGACGCGTTTCGCATCGCCATTGTCGCTGCCCCGCGGATCGTGCAGGCGCAGGTAAGCATCGAGTTCCCGGAATATTTAAACAGACCGCCAACCACTAGCGATCAGCTTAACCAGGAGGTGCCCGAAGGCTCGCGGATCAGTTGGCAGTTACGGACAGATAAACCCGTCAAGAACCTTGGCGTGATTTACGGCGACCAGCGACTGGACGCCGAGATCGCGGACAGCGAGACGGAGATTTCATTCACGCTCCCGGCCGAACGCAACTTCACCTACACCTTTGAGTGGACCGAGGGAACCAGCGGCAACGCCTTTAAGTTCGAAGATGTGCAGTACAGCGTGAAGACAATCAAGGACAACCTCCCGCGCATCATCTTTGAGGGCCGCCCGTCCCAAGGTATAGCCACAGTCAACAAGGCCGCCGACATCGCTTGGCAGGCCAGCGACGACTACGGGCTTGGTGAGGTCTTTCTCGTCTACACCCTTTCCACGCCGGGTCAGAGCGAAACAGCAGAGCCCAAGCGCATCAATATACAGAGCCCACAGGGCCGGATCAGCACAGGCGAAACCTTTGTATGGGCTCTCGCCAAGACGGTCCCCGACCTCGCTCCTGGAATCGAGATCAGTTACCACCTTGAAACGACCGACCTCAAGCCCCGTATCGAAGAAGATGGCCAGCAAGTCGCGCGGTCACCCGTCAAACAACTTGCGATCGTCAAAAAAGAGGAGTACGTCGCGTGGTTTCGTCGGGAACTGGCTACGCGTAACGATGCAGTGAGGAACGTCTTCAAGAACGAGCTCGAGGCTTCGCAGAAGATCAAGAAACTTCTTCCCAACAAGGAGAGAAAATAGTCATGACCACGCACAATCAAAGACCGTCGATCTCCATCCTCTATTTCTTGACCATTCTATTCGCGGTGTCGCTGTTTGCCCAGGACGCGCCCGACCTTGAAGTCGCCGAACAATTGCAATCGATCGAGTCCGCCCAGACCGTCGATTCGCGCAAGCTCGGCAAGGTTGCGGTCGAGGTCGAGTGGCTGCTTGCGGAACTCGAATCGAACAGCTTGTTCGATGAGGCGGGTGGAGAGAAGGTTGCGGTGTTCGGATCCGTCATCACCGATGTCGCGGAAGACAACCTGCCAGCTGCCGCCCAACACCTTCGGAATGCCAGGCTGGAGTCCGACGCTTATCAACAG
>DLYX01000164.1 GCA_003447545.1 Deltaproteobacteria bacterium
TTGCCGATGAAGGTGAAGAGAAGGTGGTTCGTGACCGGCCTTCGGTGCAGCTATGGCTCGAGAGTTCGATTTCGAAGATGGTTGGATCCGAGGTCGACGGGCTAACAGGTTCGCTGGTGGATCTTGGCGTGGACTCACTCCGGGCCGTGGAGTTGCGGGACCGCATCGTCCGGACTTTCGGGGTGGATCTCTCCGTCGCCCGCTTGCTGGAAGCGGACCAGATCGGCTCTCTGGCTCGCGAGATCGTCGCTGCAGAAACAGCCCCGGGCGATGTTTCCCTGAAAGATCCGATCGAAAGTTCGGGCCTCGCTCCTCTCTCTCATGGGCAGCGTGCAATTTGGGTATCTCATGAGCGCGATCCTCAGGCGGGTTCCTATAATGTGCAGTTGTTATTGAGACTGCGGGGGGCTGTCGATGTCGACTTGATCGATGAATCCCTACGGACATTGGTGGATCGCCATGAGGTCTTGCGTTCATCGATTTATGCCACCGATAGCGGTATCGTTCAGCGCGTTCTTGAGGAGTCGAGTTTTCAATTGGACCGCATCGATGCCCGCAATTGGAGCGAGGCGCGACTGCAGGCGGAAGTCACACGTGCGGGCCGGCGAATCTTTGCCCTGGACTGCGGTGAGGTTCTGCGAGCGGACCTATACGCCCGACCTGACGAGGAGTACGTCCTTGCTCTTTGTGTCCATCACGTCGCTGTCGACTTTTGGTCGGTGGTCTTGTTGGTCGAGGAATTCAAGCGACTTTATTCAGCGGCACGGGCTGGCAATTCGGTTGAGGTCTCGTCGGCACCTTGCAGCTACCGCGAGTTTGTCGAATGGCAGAGCGTCTATCTCGCGGGCCAGGGCGAGACGGATTGGAAATATTGGCGCAAGCAACTGGCCGGGGAACTTCCGATGCTGGATCTCCCCACCGACCGCAGTCGTCCGGCAGTGCCACGTTTTCACGGGGGATCGGTGCCTCTGGAAATCGATAGCGCCGCGACCGAGCGCCTGATCCGGTTCGGCCGCCGCCATCATGCGACGCCCTATATGACGTTGCTGACCGCGTTCATGATCTTCCTGCATCGCTTCACGGGCAAGCAGGATATTATCGTCGGGACACCGACGTCCGGGCGTCCGGGGCCTCGGTTTTCTGATGTTGTCGGCTATTTCGTAAACCCCGTCGCGATCCGCTCGGCGGTGTCTCCTGACGCGACATTCGCCGCATTGGTCAAAGCGGTTCGGCGAACGGTTCTGGAATCGCTGGAGCATCAGCACCTTCCCTTTTCGACTATAGTCGACCGCCTGCAGCCAAACCGCGAGGCCAGCCAATGGCCGATCTATCAGGCCGCGTTTACGCTGCAGAACGCACATTTGCCCGGTGAGGCCGAGTTGGCAGCACTGGCCCTTGGCGAGTCGGGAATTGTTTCGGACTGGTCCGGGATGGAAGTCGAGTCTGCCAGTATCGACGAGCGGATCGAAAACTTCGACTTGAAGTTGGTGCTTGCCGAGCATGACGGTTCGTTGCGGGGTTCCTTCCAGTACAATGCGGACCTTTTCGATCGCGCGACTGTTGAGGCTTTTGCGAGCACCTTCGCGCGGGTTGCTACAGAGGTCGGCAATCATCCTTACGACGCTGTCGCTTCACTCGGGATTTTGTCGAGAGAAGAGAGTCGTTTCCTTGTCGGAACGGATGCTGGCGGAGGAGATCTGCCTGCCACGGTGCCGGTGCATGAACAGATTGCCGCTCATGCGCGAAGCCGCCCTGATGCCATCGCGCTGCAAAGTTCCAAAGGGTCTGTGAGCTACGGCGATCTTGATCGGCAGGCCGATGCGGTTGCGCTGGTTTTGCGGGCGCGAGGGGTGGGCCCTGAATCGCGAGTGGCTGTCCGTATGGAGCGCGACACGTCATTGATCGTGGTCCTTTTGGGTATCCTGAAAAGCGGGGCTGCGTATGTCCCGCTCGCGCCTGCTGATCCGCTGGCTCGTGTCGTGGGCACGGTGCAGGATGCCGGTGTGGCGTTGATGGTCAGCGATGACGCTGACCTTGGTGCCGAGGATCTTTCGGTGCTGAGTTGGCAAGCACTGCAGGCGGAAATGGCGGAGCTCAAGGGTACGGATTGCCCGCGGGCAGCCGTATCCCTCGGGAATCTCGCTTACGTCGTGTTCACCTCGGGATCGACGGGTCGCCCAAAGGGTGTTGCGGTCTCGCATGAGGGCCTTGGCAGTCTGGTGAATTGGCACCTGGCGGAGTACGAAATCTCCGAAAACGATCGCACGGGCATGCTCGCCGGGCTGGGTTTCGATGCGGCCGTTTGGGAGATCTGGCCATCTCTGGCAGCGGGCGCGACGCTCTGCCTGGCCGATGAGGAGACGCGGGTTTCTCCGCCGCGGATCGTACGCTGGATTTCGGAGCAGGGTATTACGATCAGTTTCGTGCCGACCCCCCTGGTGGCGGCGATCTGTCATGAGCGCTGGCCTGGCGAAACGAAATTGCGGACAATGTTGACCGGTGGAGACCGCCTTGAGGCCCTCCGGATGGAACCGATGCCCTTCCGACTGGTCAATCATTATGGTCCGACCGAGTCGAGTGTCGTTGCAACCTGCGGGGAAGTAAACTTCCGTGATCCGGAGGCTCCGTCGATTGGTAAGGCGATTGCGAATGTCGAGGCGTACGTTCTTGACCCTCGCATGAATCCGGTGCCCGTGGGTGTCGAGGGAGAGCTCTACCTCGGCGGTGCGGCTCTTGCGCGAGGCTATATCGGTGCTGCGGCAGCGACAGCTGACCGTTTCATCCCGCATCCCTGGGGAGCCCAGCCCGGAGCACGACTCTATCGCACCGGGGATCTTGTCCGGCGCCGACGGGACGGCGCATTCGTTTTCGTCGGTCGCCGCGACAGTCAGGTGAGCCTGCACGGGCATCGAATCGAGCTCGGTGAAGTCGAGCATTCGCTAGCGCGCGCATCGGGTGTTTCGCGGGCTGTCGCACTCTTGCGGGAGGACGAACCCGGGGACAAGCGGATGGTGGCCTATCTCGTGCGCGACCGCGCCGCAGCAACATTCTCCACCCCTGCCGACGGTTTGGAAACGGAACAGATCTCCGAATGGCAGGAACTTTACGACGAAACATATTCCGATGTTCCCATTACCAGAGACCCGACCTTTGATGTGACCGGTTGGCGGAGCAGCTATACGGGTGCCCCGATTCCTGAGGAAGAGATGCGGGAATGGGTGGAAGGCCGTGTGGCAGCTGTTGCCGAGTTCTCGGCGCGCCGAATTTTTGAAATCGGTTGCGGGACCGGACTCCTGCTTACCCGGCTGGCCCCCACCTGTGAATCCTTTGAAGGGATCGATTTATCCCTGCCGGCGCTTGAGAGGCTTCAGGCATGGGTCCGGACCGAGGAGCTCTCGCACGTCTCTCTGCGTCACGAAGCGGCAGACGAAACTCGACCATTGGTCGGTTCGCCGGATTTGGTTCTTCTCAATTCCGTGGTGCAGTACTTTCCAAGCGAGGAGTATCTCGAACGAGTCCTCGGCCGTGCGATCGAGCAAGTTGTCGATGGTGGCCATGTCTTTGTCGGCGATGTGCGGCATCTGGAAACGCTGAGCGACTTTCACCTCGAGGTGGAACTCGGGCAGGCCGCCGGGGGTGAAACTCTGGCCGAGGTTGCGGAGCGAGCTCGCCAAAGCGAGGGGCGCGAGCGCGAATTGGTTCTTTCCCCCGGCTTCTTCACAGATTTATCACGCCGATTCCCGCGGATCCGTTCTGTCGAATTGCGCCTGCAACCGGGTGCTGCTCATAACGAGATGACCCGTCATCGATATGACGTGATTCTGCACGTTGGGGCCGAGTCCCCGGACGAGCCCGTTGTGGAAACTGCATGGCTGGACTGGGAGGAGTACGGCAGTGTTGCCGCTCTTCGTCCGATGTTGCCGGATTCCGGCATCGTACGCATTGGCGTCCGAGACGTACCGAACGCTCGCTTGGCCTCGGGAGTCTTTCGTCGGCAGGAACTGCTCGCAGCGGGGCCTGATGCTCGCGTCGCCAGTTTGGACGCCGGTGCCGGGATGCGGGGTGTCGAGCCGGATGATTTGCGACGGATGGGCGAACTGCTCGGATATGGAGTCGATATTCTGGTGACGCCAGGAATGTCCGATGGCCGGTTCGATGTGGTGTTTCGTAGAAATGCTGGCGGGCCGGAAGCTGCGAGTGGTTTCGATATCGGCGCGATTCGCGGTCGTCGCGCCAATGATCCGCTGGTCGGTCGCCGCGAGAGCGAGTGGCTTGGCGATGTCCGTCGCGAGATATCCGAGGTCTTGCCCTCCTATATGGTGCCCACGCAGTTTGTGGTGATTTCCGAACTGCCGATGACACCTAACGGCAAGATCGACCGTCGTGCCCTTCCGGCGCCCGAAGGCGCAGTCTTGCGGGCCCGCTATGAGGCTGCACGGGATGAGATGGAAGAGGCGATCGCTCAGATCTGGGCTGAAGTTCTGGGCCTCGACCGAGTAGGCATTCACGATAACTTCTTCGAAATCGGGGGCGATTCGATTCTGGCGATTCAGGTGGTCAGTCGGGCTCGGCGCCATGGTATCTCGCTCCGGCCCCGGCAGCTCTTCGAGCATCAAACCGTAGCTGATATCGCAGCTGTTGCAGGCCGAGGTCCTACCGTCGAAGCGGAGCAGGGCCTGGTGCGAGGGCGAGTCGACCTGACGCCGGTGCAGGCGTGGTTCTCACGGCTGCCCGTGCAGAATCGTGACCACTGGAATCAGTCGATCCTGCTTGAAGTCGAACTGGAACTCGACCGGGATTCTCTGCAACGGGCACTGTCGGCGTTGCTGGATCATCACGATGCCTTGCGACTTCGATGGGAACTTCATGACACGCAGTGGCGTCAGGCTAATGCTCTTCCGGAGCCCGTCGAGGTCCTTCACGAAGTTGATCTGAGCAAGGCAGAGGACTTGGGGGCAGAAATTCGCCAAGCTGCGGAGCTGGCGCAGCGCAGTCTGTCGTTGAAAGATGGTCCGCTTTTGCGCGTAGTCTGGATTCGGACGGCCGCAGGTCTTGCCGATCGCCTGCTTCTCGTCGCGCACCATGTGGTCGTTGATGGTGTTTCGTGGCGTATCCTGCTGGAGGATCTGGTCGAAGGTTACCGTGCCAGCGTCGATCGCCGCCCGGTGGAGCTTCCCGCCAAGACGACTTCCTTTCAGGCCTGGGCCACCCGTTTGCGGACCCCGGAGCTGCGGGCAGCTGTCGAAGATGAGCGAGATTATTGGCACGCACTGCCATGGTCGGCGGCTGCCGATGTGCCGCAAGATTCGGCTGGTTCCAACAGCGAGGGTCAGGCACGCACGATCGAGAGGAGCCTCACGGCCGAAGAGACGAACCTTCTGCTCCACGAGGCGCCGCGCGCTTACGGCAC
>DLYX01000569.1:0-6299 GCA_003447545.1 Deltaproteobacteria bacterium
CAGTCGCGGCCAACCCTGCCGGGGCTCGTTGGCCCGCGGGCGGGGCTGCTGCCGCGCCTCGACCCATGGGAGAAAATACCGGTAACGCGGGATGGGAGACCCCTCCGACACAGGTCGCTGTTGCCGGAGCGGCATCCGGGGCGGCACCCTTGGGCATTGATTTGCGTGGTGATCTGGCGCGTGGTCCCGAGGAGGCAGACTATCGCGGAGGTCTCGAAGCCTACCAGCGCGGGGACTATCCACGCTCGGTGCAGTCTTTGCGCAATTACGTCAGTCGAAACCGCGGCAGCTCGCTCGCGCCATATGCGCACTATTGGATCGGAGAGGCCTATTTTTCACAGGGCAAGTACTACGAGGCGATCTTGGCGTATAACGAGATCCCGACCAGTTGGCCGGACAACGATCGTGTCCCTGCGGCCAAACTGCGTCAGGCCGAGGCCTTCGCGGCGTCGGGCGACGTCCAGGATGCGCGAATCTACCTGAAGGAGTTGATCGAGAAGTATCCCGGGACTCCCGAGGCGGCCGAGGCACAGCAAAGATTACGCTCGCTTTGAAGGTGAGCGTCTGGCGAGAGGTTTTGCTAGTCAACGCCTCGTAGCGCTATGCGTATTCTCCGCCATCAGAGAGATAAACCCTTCCGTTCGCCGGTTGTGGCACTCGGAAACTTCGATGGTCTGCACCGCGGTCACGAGGCTATCGTCGCCCGAACAGTCGAGTTGGCCGCCGAGACCGGCGGGGAACCTGTCGTCTTTACGTTCTTCCCGCACCCGATCTCCGTGGTCGCGCCTGACCGGGCGCCGCCGCAAATTACCAGTCTGTCCGAGCGGATGCGGGGTCTTCGTTCGTTGGGTGCGGCGGGAGTCGTCCTGCAACGATTTACACCGGCCTTCGCGGCTATCGAGGCCGAGGCGTTTCTTCGGGACGTGATTGCGGGCGAGTTGGGCGCCTCGGGAATCGTTGCCGGGTTTGACGTGACTTTCGGTCACGACCGGCGCGGAAACCCGGCGCTTCTCGAAAGTCTGGGCCCGGAGTTGGGCTTGCGCGTGGGGATTGTTTCGCCAGTGGCCGAGGACTCGGGCAAGGTGAGCTCCAGTGCGATCCGCCGGGCATTGGCCGCAGGCAATGTGGCTGAGGCAGGGCAATTGCTTGGGCGACCGCATCGCGTTTTTGGAACCGTTCGCGAAGGGGATCGTCGTGGTGCGACGATCGGCTTCCCGACAGCCAATATCCTGCCCCACGGAGGGCTGCTGCCCCCCGATGGCGTTTACGCGGTGCGAGTTCGGATCGAGGGCGACGACACCTTCTTCCCGGCCGTGGCAAATCTTGGCACGAATCCGACCTTCGGGGGGGTGGGGCGGCGATTGGAAGCCCACCTCTTCGATTTCAATCGCGACCTTTATGGACGTGCGATCGAGGTTGGATTTGCCCACCGATTGCGGGGGGAGATTCGGTTCCCATCGGTGGCCGAACTGGTGGCACAGATCGAGGCCGATGCGGCAGAAGCACGGAATCTGCTGCTCGGAGGCTCGTGACGCGCGCGACACCGGAGAGCCAGATTGTCCATTGCGTTGTCGGCCCGGAGGGCGCGGGGCAAAGGTTGGACCGCTTTCTCGCCGCACAGAGTTTCCTCCCGACCCGCTCACGTATCGCTTTTCTGATTCGCGGTGGGCATGTATCCGTCGATGGCGTCGCTCGAAAGACCAGTTATCCGGTGAGCGTGGGCAACGTGGTCGAAGTTGTCTTGCCGCCCGAGGAACCGTCCTGGGTGGAGCCTGAAGATATCCCGCTCGACGTCCTGTTTGAAGATGAGTCGATCGTGGTGATCAGCAAGCCCGCGGGGATGGCATCACACCCGGCGCCCGGGACTCGCCATGGAACGCTGGTTGCGGCCTTGTTGCATCGCTGGTCACTCGGAGAGGGGTGGCCGGATCCCCAACGACCGGGAATCGTGCATCGTCTCGACAAGGATACGACCGGTGTGATGGTGGTCGCCAAGACACCTGAAGCGTTGCAGGGACTTGCCGTGCAGTTTCAGGAGCGCACCGTGCGCAAATCCTACCTCGCGATTGTTCGGGGCGTTCCCCGCGAAACATCAGGATCCGTCGATTTGCCGATCGGCCGAGACCCGCAAAATCGCAAGCGGATGCAAGCTGTGACCGGGCAGAAGCGCGAGGCGGTGACTCCGTGGGCCGTCCTCGAGCGCTTCGGTGGGCAGCGTCCGGCCGCGGCGCTGGTGGAGTGCAAGCCTCGCACAGGGCGCACGCATCAAATTCGAGTTCATATGGCCTGCCTCGGCCATCCACTGATTGGCGACGAGGTTTATGGATCTCGTCGCGTGCCGGCGGGAGCCAGCGGCGCGATGCGCGCGGCATTGCTCGAATTTCCGAGACACGCGCTGCACGCTTATCGGCTCGAGATCAATCACCCGGTTGGCGGACGCCCCCTGCGGTTCGAGGCGCCACTGCCCGAGGATATGCACAACCTGCTGCTGCAGCTTCGCTAGTTCGACCCTCTTACAAGCTGACCGAGAGCCCGACGTTGAAGTAGAAGCTATTGGGCTGCGTCCCCGCTGCTGGACGATTATTATAATCGTCGGTGATTTGTACCTTGAAGTTCAGAATCGAGATCACGGGAACCGTGTAGCTTACACGGGCTTGTAGAAGGTAATTATCGGCAAACGCATTCAGGGCGGGGAGGTAGTTCAACTCGGCCGTGAGCGTGCTGTCGAGAGGCAGATCCCATTGGGTATCGAGACCCAGCGCCAGGGCGGCATATTCATTTTCATCGCCGCCGAAATAACTTTCGAAAACCCAACCAAAGCCAGCCTTGGCGCTTACCCGGCCCTGGTCATTATCAATGAAATCCCAGCCAGCACCGGCGCTCGGTTGGGCGCGGAGGCTGAGTTTCTGAATCGCGTTATACGTCGCGGCCATATCCCCAAAAACGAAGATATGGTCCCAAACGGTGTAGCGAAGATTGAGGGTGCCCACCGCTTCGTCGAGATTGGTCTGCTTGGGCGCATTGTCCTCTTTTTGCGTCCCGTAGCGGTAGCTGACCCCGACCTTCAATTGAGATTTCTCGGAATCTCGTTGCGCCGCAGCGCCGAAAAGAATTTGCGTCGTATCTGTGGTCGCCTGCGATGTGGAAGCGGAAAGGTCGAGGGAGCCGCTCCAAAACCGCAGATTGTCGCGGGTCCATTGGTCGAACTCGCCTGCCGCGGGGCTACCGAGGGATACGATCTCCGACAGCGGGACTTGTACCGAGCGGCCGTTCTCTGTGCGGATCTCGAGGTTTCCTTCCCTGATGCCGTCGAGACGACCCAGCACAGATTCGTGTTCGCCGAAGATGATCAATCGGGGCTCGGTCGTGGTGAGATTTTTCAATTCGTCAGTCGCAACCGCCACGCTGCTGTCGGTCCCGTCGATGGCGAAATTGGCTTTGTCGTCAACAATGTCGACAAGCTCCCCGGTCAGAGTTGACTGGCCAGCATCCAGCGAGTCGATCGCTTCTGCGGCCTGCGGCGCCGCCAGCGCCAGTGCCCCAAGGAGCCCGAAGACGGCGAGTCGCGCTGGGAGAGTGATCGTGCTGAGGAAGGGAAAATTTTGCATGCCAGAGTGGAACTAAATCGACTTGTCGGTGTCAAGCGAGAAGACAGTGGTCAACCTCGGCTGGCGCTCCGGTTTTGGTTTGCTCTTCCCCGAGGCTCAGCGTAAGCAGGAACGACTCCGACGGTTTCTTCGCATCCGCTTTTCCGGTTGCGGGTGGCCGCAGGAGCTTTCCCTTCATCGCTGATTTCCCAAATAGATTGCCCTTTACTTTTGCCCCTTGAAGTTTGTCGAGAGGAAATAGATTCGGTCCAACCAGATGAGTCCAAGACGAGCTGCTTCCAGACGTGAGGAATCCAACCCGGGAGATTCGACCCCCACGCCCGACGGGGTAGTCGTTGATGTTGAGGGCGAGCCCGAGGTGCTCGCTCCGGCGGATGCGCCCCCGCCCATCCACCTCTCGGACCTGAAGGGGAAGGATATTCAGGAATTGGCGGGCATGGCCCGTTCCGTCGACGCCGAAGGGGCATCGACGATGCGACGGCAAGAGCTGATCTTCGCGATCCTGCAGGCGCAGACAGCCCGGCAGGGCTTGATTCACGGAGATGGCGTTCTGGAAGTTCTGCCGGACGGATTCGGTTTTTTACGATCTCCGGACTACAGCTACCTTGCCGGACCGGACGATATCTATGTGTCGCCGTCGCAGGTGAAAAGGTTTGATCTTCGGACCGGAGACGTGGTTTCCGGGCAGATTCGATCACCTAAAGACGACGAGCGCTACTTTGCCTTGTTGCAGCTGGATGCAATCAACTACGACCCGCCAGCGGAGTCTCGGCAGAAAGTGCTGTTTGATAATTTGACGCCGCTTTATCCCGACGATGCGATCCACCTCGAATGCGGTGCCGAGGAACCGACGGGGCGGGTTCTCGATTTGATGGTGCCCATCGGCAAGGGCCAACGGGCACTGGTGGTGGCCCCGCCCCGAACCGGCAAGACGATCATGCTGCAGAATATTGCTCGCGGCATTACCGCCAATCATCCGGACATCGATTTAATCGTACTGCTCGTGGACGAGCGCCCCGAAGAGGTCACGGATATGCGCCGTTCGGTAGCGGGAGAGGTCGTGAGTTCGACTTTTGACGAGCCCCCGACACGTCACGTCCAAGTCGCCGAGATGGTGATCGAGAAGGCCAAGAGATTGGTCGAGCACGGTCGCGATGTGGTGATTTTGCTGGATTCCGTCACTCGACTGGCCCGGGCCTACAATACGGTCGCGCCCCCTTCGGGGAAGGTGCTGTCAGGTGGGGTGGATTCAAATGCCCTGCATAAACCGAAGAAGTTTTTCGGCGCGGCCCGCAACATCGAGGACGGAGGGTCGTTGACGATCATTGGCACAGCCCTTGTCGAAACGGGCAGCCGCATGGACGAGGTGATTTTCGAGGAGTTCAAGGGGACCGGCAATATGGAGGTCCATCTCGATCGCCGCCTGGTGGAAAAGCGAGTTTTCCCGTCAATCGACGTGAATCGGTCGGGTACGCGCAAGGAGGAACTGTTGCTCGGAGCCGAGGTGCAGGGTCGCGTCGCGATCCTGCGGCGCCTTCTTTCGCAGCTCAACTCGGTGGAAGCAATGGAATTTCTCCTCGACAAGCTGGCGGAAACGCCGACCAACGAGGACTTCATCGCGGGAATGAATCGATAATCGCCCCGATTTGGCCCGTAAAACCCCGGAATCCGCGATGAAGACGCATTGCGGGGCTAGCGGGGCTTTGTTACTCAAATCGAACCGATCCCCGGATAAGGGGCGTTTTTCGCCTGCCCGGTGGTCGGATCTGACGGAGATTGTATGCCCGAGCCCACAATGAAGCAGCTTCTGGAGGCTGGAGTCCATTTTGGCCACCAGACGAGTCGATGGAACCCGAAGATGAAGCGCTACATCTTCGGCGCCCGAAACGGGATCTATATCATCGACTTGCAGCAGACCGTCCGGATGTTCCGAGAGGTCTATGGTCAGGTCCGCGAACTTGCGGCCTCGGGAGGAACTCTCCTCTTCGTGGGCACCAAGAAGCAGGCTCAGGAACCCATCAAGGAAGAAGCGCTGCGTAGCGAAATGTATTTCGTGAACAATCGCTGGCTCGGTGGGATGTTGACCAACTTCCCGACGATCAAGGCCTCGATCGATCGCTTGCGCAAGCTCGAAGACAGCCTCGCCGACCCGACGACCATCGAGGCCTATACGAAGAAGGAAATTCTCGGTCTCGAGAGAGAGCGCGAAAAATTGGAACTGTCTCTCGGCGGAATCAAGGAAATGCGCAAGCTTCCCGATGCGTTGTTTGTCATTGACCCGAAGCGCGAAGAGATTGCGGTGAAGGAAGCCAACAAGCTCGGCATTCCCGTGATCGCCGTGGTCGACACCAACTGCGATCCCGAAGTGATCGACTACAAGGTGCCCGGCAACGACGATGCAATCCGCGCGATCCGTTTGTTCTGTTCTTCGATCGCGGACGCGGCCCTCGAGGGGAAAGCGGAACTCGAAGAGAAGATTGCCGCTGGCAATGACGGCGACACCGACGCCCCCGCGGCCACTTCGATGGAAGAGGAAATGGCCGCCGGCGAAGAGTCGGCTCCCTCAGTTTAGCTCGCTGTCACGCCAGGCGTGACAGTCCAAGACAGCAGGAATATAGAAGTGGCGATTACAGCGGCACAGGTGAAGTCTCTGCGCGAGAAGACCGGCGCAGGCATGATGGATTGTAAAAA
>DLYX01000569.1:6596-6846 GCA_003447545.1 Deltaproteobacteria bacterium
CGCAGGCATGATGGATTGTAAAAACGCACTGACCGACAGTGGCGGCGATATCGATGCTGCGCTGAAGCAGTTGCGCGAAAAAGGACTCGCGACAGCGGCCAAGCGCGCTGGGCGCACAGCGGCCGAAGGCATGGTGGTTGCAAACCTGGTTTCCCCGGGCGAGGGCGTGCTGCTCGAACTGAACTGCGAAACTGATTTTGTTGCCAAGACCCCCGGGTTCCTTGATTTGGCGACTCGGTTGGCTTCGGTT
>DLYX01000250.1 GCA_003447545.1 Deltaproteobacteria bacterium
GGGTTGGGCCTTTGAGTACGCCAACGATTTCTACCCGGACGTGGATGATTCAGCAGTCATTCTGATGTCGCTGCACCTCGCCGGTCGCGCCGACACGGATTGCTTCCGGGATGGCTATGCCTGGACTGTCGGGATGCAGAGTCGGGATGGCGGTTATGGTGCGTTCGACGTCGACAACGACAACCACGCATTCAACGAACTACCTTTCGCTGACATGAAGGCCCAGATCGATCCGCCGACCGAAGATCTGGCCGGACGCCTTCTGGAATTGATGGGGCAAACAGGATCCTCGGCGGAGGAACCCCGACTCGTCGCTGCGCGGCGATTTCTTCGCAAAACACAGCAGCCGGACGGTTCCTGGTGGGGGCGCTGGGGCGTTAATTATATTTACGGAACCTGGTCGGCTTTGCTCGGTTTGCGCGCGGTGAATGCGCCCGAGGACGAGGATATGCTGGCCCGCGGTACCTCGTGGCTCAAATCCGTGCAGAACGAGGACGGCGGCTTTGGCGAAACTTGCGCCTCCTACAAGGACCCCGATCTGCGATCGGAGGGCGCAAGCACGGCCTCGCAGACGGCATGGGCGCTGATGGGAATTCTGGCCGGAGAACAGCAGTCGGGCAAAGCGGTCGAGGATGGCATCGATTTCCTCTGCCGCTCCCAGGCTGACGACGGAAGTTGGCCGGAACCTGAATTTACCGGGACGGGTTTCCCGAATCATTTCTACCTTCGTTACGACGGCTACCGTTGTTTCTTCCCCTTGATGGCTCTGGGGCGGTTTGTCGCGATGGCTGAGGACAAAACTCCCTCTGCGTATGCAGGGGCGGAGCAAGCACAATGAAGATTGGTATTGATAGAATTGGGGCCTATGTGCCTTCCGAAGTTTTGCGAGCCGAGGTTCTTGCCGAAGCGCGGGATATTCCGCTCGGGAAGCTCAAGGATGGCCTTGGCGTCCATGCGATGGCCGTCGTCCCGCCCTGGGAAGACACCGTCTCGCTCGCAGCCAATGCGGGCCTTCGCGCGCTCGGCGACGACGTCGCCGCTGAGGAAATCGGGTTGTGCATTGTGGGCACCGAATCGGGGGTCGATCACTCCAAGCCTACTGCAATTTTCGTTCACGAATTATTGGGGCTTCCTTCGAATTGTCGGACCTACGAGGTCAAACACGCCTGTTTCGGAGGGACTGCGGCTCTGCTCACCGCGATGGACTGGATCGCTTCGGGATCGGCACGGGGGCGCAAGGCTTTGGTGATCGCGAGCGATATCGCAAAATATCCTCCGGGGTCGGCGGGCGAACCTACGCAGGGGGCCGGTGCTGTGGCGCTGGTTGTCTCCGAGAATCCGGCGCTGGTCGAAATGGACCGAAGCACGACCGGCGTGTTCGCAGGGCAGGTCCATGATTTTTGGCGGCCTCTCGACCAGACTCAGGCGATTGTTGACGGCAAGTACTCGGTCGACTGCTACCTCGAGGCGCTGGAGCATGCGTTTGCCGACTATGCCCGTCAGCAGGAAGGTGAGGATAACGGAGAGCCGCTGTCCGATCGATTCGCGCGTCTCATTTTTCATGCTCCGTTCCCGCGAATGGCATCGAAGGCGCATACCCGAATGGTTGTGGATGATTGGCAGTCTAATTCGGCTCGGTCCGCCCAGCTCCCGGAAGATCTGACCGAACTGGTGGAGAAGGATGCCGGGGAGCGTGTGGACCCAACTTTATGGGCCACCCGTTTGATCGGGAACACCTACACCGCATCGATGTATTTTGGTCTCGCCGCAATATTGGAGCGAGAGGCGGCCGAGCTGGAAGGCAAAACTCTCGGATTCTTTTCCTATGGCAGCGGGTGTTGTTCGGAATTTTTTGCGGGCCAAATTGTTGAGGGTGCCTCCCGCGTTGCCGAGAAAATTGGTCTCGGCGAATTGCTGGAGAGGCGCAAGGAAGTATCGATGGCCGAATATGAGCGGCATCATGCGAAGTCGGATTTGCGTGCGACGGAAAACCCCGAGAAGCCGGGCAGCCATTTCGCCGGACCAATTTATTTCGCCGGAACCATCGACGAGAAAAGAACATACGCTTCGCACGGTCGTGGGGCCTCGGTGGCGCGGTGATTTGTGGATGAGCTAGGCAAGGCCTACGCCCGCTGCGAAACCATCGCTGCGGCGCACTATGAGAATTTCCGGATTGGGTCATGGCTGATGCCCCGCGGAAATCGTCGTCATCTCGCGGCTCTCTATGCGTTCGCTCGCGGAGCTGACGACCTGGCAGATGAGCCGGATGCCCCGGTGGACCGCCTTGGTGCCCTGAATCGATGGGAAGATGAGTTGGATCGAGCAATCGCAGGGGAGAGCGACGAACCCGTGTTCGTGGCGACCGCCCATACCTTGCAGGTGAAGGATCTGGATATTTCCCACCTGCGCGATTTGTTGCGCGCCTTCCGCTACGATGCGGCCTTCGTCCCTTACGCGGATTATCAGGCCCTTCGTGCTTATTGCGGGAACTCGGCCAATCCGGTCGGCCGACTCGTCTTGCGATTATTTGATGTCCGCGATTCAACAGCTGATGCTCTGTCCGACGAAGTTTGTACCGGCTTGCAGTTGGCGAACTTCTGGCAGGATCTTTCGGTGGATCTGCCCCGCGGTCGAAGCACACTCCCCCTCGCCGATCTGGATGCCTATCCGGGAGCCAGGCTTGCCTTGCAATCGGGAGAGGCCAATCCTGCGTTTCGGGAGTTGATGGAACTGGAGATCGGTCGCACCCGGCGTTCTCTTTTGTGCGGCTACGAACTCGCGTCCATTTTGCCGCGGAGGGCGGCTTTTGAAATTCGATGTTTCACGGGTGCCGGCCTTGCGATTCTGGACAGTATCGCGGCGGGAGTTGAGGATTTATTGAAGCATCGCCCGATTGTTCGGAGTTGGGATCAAATCCGGATTTTCACGGGAGCCTTGTGGCCGCCGCGTGAAATTCGTTCGGCAGAAATTGCCCTCGCAGAGGTGGAAAGATGTTGAGTGAAACAGTAGCAGTCGCGTCTCGAACAGGACTGGAACAGCTGGAATCTGATCTTGCGGTTTGTCG
>DLYX01000166.1 GCA_003447545.1 Deltaproteobacteria bacterium
GCGCCGTCCAGCGGGGCCAGACGCTGCTGCCGTCATCCCGACAATCTTGACGGCGGTCATCATTGAGTGGTACTTTTCCCCTAGTGACTCTTGGCGGTCAACCCCCGACCGGATGCGCGATCGCCTCTGCGGGCAAGAATATTTCCTGAAGGAGCGAGCGCGTCGCGAGTCATTGCGGTCCACGCATATTTCCGGCAAAACTTCAGGCTCAACGGGCGCTTTGGCTGTCCCGGTGGAAGGAATATGAAGGCGGCAACCCAAAACTCTATCTGGCGGGGGGCTAACCTGAGTTCAGCTCGCCTGCACGAGTTGCGCCGAAGCGGAGTCTGCCGCTGTCCGGGATGCGGACCTTCATGAGCCCCAGCGCGACCGGTCTCGAACCGGAAGGAGCATCGTGGCGGGAGTTGGCCTGTTCGGCTCTTCTCTACCTTTGTCTCGCTCTTTGGTGGCTGGATCCCCTCGTCTGGTTCATCGACGATCACCTCACCGGCCAAATGGATGGCGTTGCTCTCGTTTTTGAGGATCTCCAACTGGTCGTCTGGTCTCTCGCATGGGGGGCTCGGGCCCTCGTCACAGACCCCCTGGGAATTTTCGACGCGAATATCTTCTACCCGATGCCCGAATCTTTGACATTTTCGGAGCACTTTTTTGGGCTGCTCCCGTTGTATGCGCCAACCTACTGGGCGACGGCGAATCCGATCCTCTCGACCAACATCACGATTCTCGCCATCTTTGTCCTGCGTGGGCTCTCGGTCCAGGTCTTGCTCCGTCGCTATACGGGACCCGAGGCGGCCATTCTGGCGGCGCTCTTTTTTACGTTCTCGCCGAGCGTTGATGCCAGAGTCGTCAAGTTTTACCTGCTCGCAAGCTTCGGCCTGATCTTTGCGCTCTTCTTCATTGATCGCCTTCTCGCCTCGGCGCGCTGGCGCGATATGTTGGGGCTTGGGCTGATGCTCGGCATGCAGGCAGCCACATCGGTATATCTGGCCTTTGCTGCAATGTTCGGAGTGGTGGCGTGGACATTACCGTCTCTTTGGTTCTACCGGTCGCAATTGGACGCGCGCCGACTCCTTGCCCTCGCCGGCGCGGCGCTCCTCGCGGTCATCATCCTGGTACCCCTGCACCTACCCTACCTGCGTCTCGCCCTGGGCGCGGAACTTCCCGATTATATCCAAGGCGCAGACCTTCCCTGGAATATGTCCCAGCGGCGCACGCTCGCGGCCATACGAAATTTCAATGCCAACTGGGTACCGTGGTTCGTTTGGGCATTTGCTTTTGTAGCGCTGATTCCCCGTCGCCGAATGCCTCTGGCTGCGATCGTGGGGGCATCTTTCGTGGGGATTCTCGGTTTCGTTCTCGCCGCCGGACCGCACGGCCGGCTGATCGGCGTTCCTACGGGATGGGTCTACACCCTTGCCGCCGATATGATTCCGGGCATGTCGACAGTTCGTTCCCCGACGCGCTTTCTCGTTCTCGTCGAGATCTCGATTGCGTTGCTGGCCGGACTGGGAATGCAAGCGGTCTTCGCGCGGCTTCCGTCCTGGCCCCGGCGCATCCTCGCTGTGCTAATTGGCGTCTCCTTTATCGGTATCTTTGCACCCGAGCAGCATCCCTTGAGGAAGGTCGATCGGGGGGCCGAACCCGGTCATGTCTACCGGGCGCTCGCTGAATCAGGCGACGGCCGCGCCGTCCTGGAGCTACCCAAGGGTGAATGGGGAGTCACGGCAGCGAAGCGAATGCTGGGGAGCACGACCCATTGGCAACCGATCGTCGATGGCTATAGCGGTCATCCCCCCGACTCAAACGGTCTCATTCAAACTCTGGCAGAAAAGCTTCCTGAACTATCCGCCCTCCAACGCCTTGTCGACACCGTCGATATCGGCTGGATCGTGATCCACCGGAAGGAAAAGGGGCGACCCATGCGTCCGTGGCCCCAGCGGGATATGCCGGGCCTGCAGTATATCGGCGGCTATGGCTCGAGCGATCTCTATCGCGTGGTGTTGCCCATGCAGGATAATCGGCGCGACCTTTTTCTCAGCCGCGCTCGGACACTGGAAGGCAACCCCCGGGCCGACGTAAGCGAAAGCTGTCCGGGAAGGATCGAGCTTCTGAGCATCGTTCGCCCCCCGTGGAATCAGAACAAGCTTCTGATCAAGCTGCGATTTCACAATTCCGGACCGGAGCCGTGGCCGGCGCTTGGAGCCTATACCTCGAAATTGCTGCGCCTCAATATTTGCGCCGCGGAAACGAAGGTCTGCGCGGGGAAGGGAATTCGACTCGAAGGGGACGTTCCGGTGGATGGCCATCTGGATCAGAAGGTCGAATGGGTGAATGGACGCCGACAATTGCCCCGGCGACTGCGCCTCGAGCTCTTTCAGCAGGGCGGCCGGAACCTGAAGACCTGCGGGGTGGAGCCGCTACTCGTCGCGGTGCCCCCCCGGGGAAAGTAACCGAACGAGCCTTGCCGCCGCCAACTGGTATTGCTCCAGCCCTGAGCCCGAGGAGGCTCCGGTCTGGCCGCACAAGGCAAAACAAAGTGGCGGCTTTGCAGTCAAGGCCATCGGGACATAATGGCAGGACATGCAATCGCCCGCTGGAGGTCAACTCCCAACCTTTTGAGCGAAGTCCGCCCTCCACCTCGCGAGGCAAAAAAAGTGGAGGCGGGGGGAATCGAACCC
>DLYX01000186.1 GCA_003447545.1 Deltaproteobacteria bacterium
AAAAAAACAAGCGCCTCACCGAGACCGGTGAGGTCGAGGCCATCACCAAGACAGGCAAGGGCAGTGAGGTCTTTGAAGCGTGGACGCCCTTGGTCAATGTGGCCATGACTCTTCCCGAGCGCTACCTCGATGAAAGCCCCCTCGACCACTTGATGGGGTATGTCAGCTGGTCGCAGGGGTTCAAGGGCGGTGGCTTCAATGCGGTAATCAACCCCTCGGACGAGTCGAACGAGTTCCTTTCCTTCGCGCCCGAAACGCTGGACAACTTCGAAGTCGGGCTCAAGACCGTCGCGTTCGACCGCACGCTCACCGTCAATCTTTCGGTGTTTGCTGCTCTGTACAACGACATTCAGGTCCGAACCTTTCAGCCGATTTATGACGAGGCCGGCGAACTGGAGACACTCCTTTCCTTGACGCTGAATGCCGCGGCTTCGGTCAACCGGGGCGTCGAGCTGGACTTTAGCTGGAGGCCCGCCCGCGGCTGGCGCGTCGAGGGAAGCCTCGGGTTGCTCGATGCGCGTTACACCGATTTCCCGGTCGGGATCAACAACGTCAATGGACAACAGGTCAATCGTTCCGGTCAGCGTTTGCCGGCCGCCATGCCGATCCAGAGCTATATGGCCCTGCAGTACTCATTGCCTGTAGATGGCGCCTGGGTCGGCTCCATGCGCGGATGGCTTACGCCGCGCATCGATTGGTCGTATCGGTCTGGCGTGAACTGGATCGGTCCGGAACTGACCGCTGCCGATCAGCCGGCATACAACACTCTTGGTCTGCGTCTGTCCTACGACTTTCTCGATGATCGAGCGCAGTTCGCACTCTGGGCTCGCAACCTGACCGACAAGAGAGTGTCGGGTGCGGGCGTTTCTCTGGCATCGTTTTACGGCGTCTATCAGCGGCCATGGATGCCGGGCCGCACTTTTGGCGCCGAGTTCGCGTATTCCTTCAATTGATCGTGCCGCGGCCCCTTCATGGGCAAAGAACTTGACGAAACGCCTATGGTCAGGTCAAGAAAAGAGAGCTAATTAGCTTGGAGTCCACTATCGCTGTCCCGGACGCCGGGCAGACGGAACCGCAGCGCGAGGAGCACGAGGCCATGTCGAACGAGTATCTCGAGGGGAATTTCACAGGAGTCAGTGAGGAAGTGACGCTCGCCTGTCCCGAAGTCGAAGGTCAGATCCCGTCCGACCTCGCCGGCAATTTCCTCAGAAACGGTCCGAACCCCGAATTCACCCCTCCGATGCCGGACCTCTACCATCCATTCGATGGCGACGGGATGCTTCATGGGGTGGAGTTCGACCAAGGCAAGGCGACCTACCGCAACCGCTGGATTGAGACCCGGGGACTGCTGAGGGAACGAGAAGAAGGAAAGGCTCTGTGGGGCGGCTTCAATACGATCGGCAAGGTGGAACCGCCCGCCGATATGCCGATGAAGAATTTGGCCAATACGGCGATGGTGTATCACAACAAGAAACTTCTGGCGCTCTGGGAGGCTGGCCTCCCACACGAGATCAGCCTTCCCGATCTCGGAACCGTGGGCGAGGAGAACTTTGGCGGCTGGAACCATGCGGTCAGCGCACACCCGAAGGTGGATCCCGTGACCGGTGAGATGATCCTCTTCTGCTACTCCTACGGGCAGGCCCCCTTCGTCAAATATGGAGTCGTCGACCCCAAAGGCAAGTTGGTCCACGAAACCGCGATCGATCTGGCGGGCAAGCCGGTCATGATCCACGACATGGCCATCACCGAGCACTACAGCCTGATCTTCGATATGCCGGTGACCTTCTCGCTCGATCGCGTGATGAACGGCGGTGAGGCCTTCGATTGGGAACCCGAAAACGGCGCGCGGATCGGCGTGGTGCCAAGATACGGCCAGGGCAGCGAAATCAAATGGTTCGATGTCGAGACTGGCTACATCTTCCATACCTTCAACGCTTGGGAAGAAGGCGACGAGATCGTGCTTCAGGCCTGCAGGTCCGAGAGGACCTCCATCCTGGTATCCGAACAGACCGAGGATCAACTAGGCAAGATGCGACGATATCGCCTGAATATGACTTCGGGTTCCGTGAGCGAGGAAAAAGTCAGTTCGATCCCGATGGAGTTTTCCCGCATCAACGAAACCATGTTGGGCCGTGAAACCCGCTACGGCTATGCATCCCGCTTCCACCCGACACGCGGCCTGCTCTTCAGCGGCATGCTGAAGCACGACCGCAAGACGGACGCCATCGAAACCGTGGAGTTCGGCGATACTCAATTCCATCAGGAAATGGTCTTCGCGCCGCGCGTGAACAGCCAGTCCGAGGACGACGGCTATGTGATCGGCTTCGTGCATGATGAAACCGACAATCACGCGGAATGCTGGGTCGTTGATGCACAAAAGTTCAGCGACGGACCGGTCGCCCGGGTGCGCATTCCGATTCGAGTGCCTTACGGGTTTCATGCGAACTGGGTCGGGGCCTGAGCTGCTCCTGCAGCCCGGCCAACCCCGCCCCATGAACACACAACCCGGGTATCAGTGAGGAACTGTCATCGATTTCGGCGGCCGAACAACGATATCGGCGATATTCACTTCTATGGGCTGAGTCACGGCAAAGAGAACCGCTCTCGCCACGTCATCTGGACTGCCCAGCAATTGCTTCATATTGCCCGCCA
>DLYX01000319.1 GCA_003447545.1 Deltaproteobacteria bacterium
ATCCGGTCAGGCACTCAGGGGCATGTCTTTTTCCCGGACGAGTCACCGATCGGGACGCTCCGGCGGGTGATCGGTGTGGGCAACGAACTGCCCGCCGACGAGATTACCGTCGCGGAAGCGTTAGGCGCAGCCGGTTATGCCACCGGCATGATCGGGAAATGGCATCTAGGCGCGCTACCGGGGTATCACCCCAACGATTTCGGGTTTGACTCTTATTATGGTGTGCATTGGAGTAATGATATGCAGCCGTTGCATATCTATCGGGACCGAGAAATCGAAGTCGCGGATACCACAGAGGTCTCGAATCCCATGAATGCCTTTCGTGATGAGGACGAGCCCTTCACGCGCGATCGCGAGGTTGATCAATCCCGGCTCACGCGACGCTATACCGAGGAGGCGGTGACGTTTATCGAGAACCATCGCGGCGAACCCTTCTTCCTCTATCTTGCGCATTCCTTTCCGCATGTGCCGCATTTTCCGGATCCGGAATTTTCAGGGCAGTCTCGCGGGGGACCCTACGGCGACGTTGTCGAGGACCTCGATCGTTCCACCGGAGCGATCGTCGATGCAATCGACCGGCTTGGTCTGGCTGAGAATACCCTCGTGATTGTGACCAGCGATAACGGCCCGGATTACGATGGAAGCCCGGGCAGATTGCGCGGTCGCAAGGGCGATACCTACGAGGGTGGGCAACTGGTTCCCTTCATCGCACGCTGGCCGGGCGTGCTGGGGGCAGGCGGTGTGATCTCCGGCATGAGCATGAATACGGACTTGCTGCCCACGATCCTTGGGCTAGCAGGAGTGCCACTTCCAGCCGACCGCATCATCGATGGCGAAGATGTTTTTACGATGTGGCAAGGCGGAGCGACCTCGCCACACAAAGTGCTTTTCTATTTCCCGGTCTGGGGCGATGCCCCCGTGGCGGCGCGTGACGACAAGTTCAAATACCGTCTGGCAACCGGTCAAAGTGGTCGGTCCAAGCCGACGCTCACGGCGCTGGGTCAGGACCAGGAGAACCACAATCTCATCAAGCGCTTTCCGTCCGAAGCCGGAAGATTGTCCGGGCAACTCGCAGCCATGACTGCCGAACTGGAAGCCAACCCCCGCGGTTGGCGCTGAGAGGGTGGCAGGTCACCGGTGGCGCGAAAATCCCGTTCCAGAAACCTCTGGATGGCGCGTAAATTCCATGGTTAGAAAGATTCCAGCATGGAACTCGATTTTGAAACAGTCGTGGTGGGTGCCGGCGTCAGCGGAATTGGTGCGGGCATTGAACTTCTGAAGAACGATTTTGATTCGTTCGTCATTCTGGAGAGGGCGCAGGACCTTGGTGGCACCTGGCGCGACAATTCATACCCCGGCATTGCTGTGGATATTCCGAGTATTGCCTATTGCTTTTCGTTCGAGATGGACCATCCCTGGTCGCGGACCTATGCTCCTGGCGCCGAAATTCAGGACTACCTCCGGCACTGTTCGGAAAAATACGAGATCGACAAGCATATCGAGTACGGGGTTGGCGTCTCGAAGATCGAATTTGATGCGAAGACCAATACCTGGACCACGCAGGCCGATGGCGGACGTGTCTACCGGTCGCGGTATGTGATTGCCGCGACAGGAATCCTCAGTCAGCCGAAGCTCCCGGAGATCGAAGGCTTGGAGAATTTTTCCGGTAAGTCGATGCATACCGCCCGGTGGGATCACGATCACGATTTGGGTGGCGAGAGGGTCGGCGTTATCGGTACGGGAGCCTCGGCCGTTCAGATTGTTCCGAGCATCGCCCCCGACGTGGGACGCCTCGCCGTGTTCCAGCGTACCCCGATCTGGGTCGGACCGAAGGATGATGAAGCGATTGCGGCCGAGGATCGAAAAGGCTTCCGCTTCAGCCAGATGGGATTACGGGTTCGACGATTTTTCACGGAACTTGGTTTCGAGATCGGAACGTACCTGGTCGTGAATTACCAGAAGCGAAAGTCGTTCGTTCGCCAAGGCGAAGCGCGATTGGTGAAATACGTTCGTCAGGTGGTGAAGGATCCGGCGCTGCAAGAAAAACTGCTTCCGAACTATGGTCTGGGTTGCAAGCGTCCGGCATTTTCGAATGAATATCTCCAGACCTTCAATCGAGAAAACGTGGATCTGGTTACCTCGGGGATTACTCGGATTACCGAATCCGGGGTGATGACCGATGACGGCGTGCATCATGAACTGGACACCTTGATCTTGAGTACGGGTTTCAAGACCTTCGAGAAAGGTAACGCGCCCAGCTTTGAGGTGGTTGGTCTCGACGAAGTGGAGCTTGGCCAGTTCTGGCACGATAATCGATACCAATCTTATGCCGGTATCGCGGTGCCCGGGTTCCCGAATTTCTTTCTGACCGTTGGGCCTTATTCGGGCGGCTTCAATTGGTTCACGATGTTGGATGCACATTTGAAATACATTTTGCGGTGCATGCGCCGGGCGCGTTCGGGGGGCACTTCTCGTGTCGAGGTGCGGCGCGAGGCCCATGACGAATATTTCGAGATGATGCTCCGCGAGGCCGAGGATACTGTCTTCAAGGATCCCGCCTGCGTAACGGCCCGCAGCTATTATATTGATCGTCATGGAGATGCCTCTGTCGGGTTGCCGAGAACGCCCTGGTGGAGGGCGCTTCGAGTGCGGTTCTCGAACTTGAATGTGTTCCGATTCGAGAGCTGACCTGCCTGCTAGATGGCGATTTCGGCGTGCCCGTCGCGTTGGGAGCATGCCCCGATGGCCGTGATTGCGAGGCCGAATGCAAAAACTCCGGATATTCGGTCGCTCAGAGGATTGAATGGTAAAACAGTCGAGCGCAGTGGGTCAGGGTCGTGTTACGATTTGCAAGAATCGAGACCGACTGACCGGTCGGGACGTCGAGCAATCGTGGAGAAAGTTCTATGAGATTCTTGAAGTTGAGAAACATTCTATCGGCGTCAGCCATGGTGCTCGTCGTCTCGTCTTGCGGCGGTAGCAGCGACAACCAGCTGACGCTTCAGGTGCCAGAGGTACCAGAGGTGCCCGACAACCCCGTCGAGCCCGTCGAGCCCGAGGTCCCGG
>DLYX01000110.1 GCA_003447545.1 Deltaproteobacteria bacterium
GAGATTTCCTCGATATCCACCTTGTCTCCATAGAGAACATCGAGAGCACCAAACATCGGGGTCTTGCCGAGCCATTCGTTCTGAATCTTCTCGAGCTGGCCATCCACCAGAGCCGGATCCCCGAGCAGCAATCTGACCCGCTCCGGGTCCGGCGGGCTGGGCTTGGGGGCGGCTTTACCCATCAGAAATTGTCGACCATCGAGTTGTAGAGTTCGCGAGCCAGATTCTCCGAAACCTTCCGCAACGCATCACCCTGCTGCGATTCGGCGACCTGCACATCCGACAAACGCAGAAGGTCAGCCTCATTCAGTGTCGAACTCTCCTGAAACTCGGAAGACTGCGCAATCACGGTTGTCGCCGCCGCACCGTAGGAATCACTCTGCTGGAGTCCGTCAACCCGCCACACGACCTGCCCGGTTTTCGGATTCGTGAGTCGCGCACTGATGCGAACAATTGTTTCGTACTGCAAAGCTTCGTCGCTGCGGGAAAACCCGACCGGCCGAACGTCCAGGCTCTGGACCACACCCGACAGGACCACATCGGCGCGCCCTGCCGAGGTTTGCTCAAAACTGCCTCGCTTGGCGACCTCCAACGAAAATGCTTCCTGAATTCCGGTCACCAGGCCGGGCTCCTCGGTCGCATTTGCAAAAGGCTCGAGCGCGATCTTTGTGCCTCCGCCGGGCAACGCGGTCGCCACACCGGGAAAGTTGTACCCGCAGGAAGTCAGAAGGATCGCGGAGAAGAAGACGGGCAAAATGCCCCGGAAGCTCTTCATCCGATCACCACATTCACCAGGCGACCCGGAACGACGATGATCTTGCGAACTTCCTTACCTTCCAAAGCGGCCTGGACCTTCTCATTCTCGACGGCAATACCCTCGAGAGCCTCCTTCGAAACATCAGCTGCGACGGAAAAACGCCCCCGCACCTTACCGTTGATTTGCAAAACAATCTCGAAGGAGTCCTCAACGAGCGCCTCCGCGGAGTACGATGGCCACCCACCGTCGAAGATACTCTCTCCATGCCCGAGCCAGGAATGGAGTTCCTCAGCCAGATGTGGCGCAAAGGGCGCCAATAGCCGCAGAAATACTCCAATGGTGGCAACATAGGTCGGAGAAAGATCAGCGTGCGCCGCTCGATGCTTTTGTAATTGATTCAGCATCTCCATCAACGCTGCGATCGAAGTATTGAAGGCGAGCTTTTCGAGATCCTCGGAAACCTTCTTCACGCTCGCGTGAAGAAGGCGCAGGAGATCACGATCCCCTTCACCTTCGACCCGACCTGCTTCGGCGGCAGCGATCTCGGCCGCTGCACTCGCCCGCAGAGCCGTGAGTGCCTCGCGATCCTTACCAACAAGTGTCGTGATGCGAGTGAGGAAGCGCTCCGCCCCCGCGACCCCCTCATCACTCCATTCCATATTGTTCTCCGCAGGTGCGGAGAACAATATGGTAATCCGAGCAACATCCGAGCCGTGCTCCCGGATAAAGGGCCCCATCGGAACCCCGTTACCCGCGCTCTTGCTCATTTTCTCTGGGCCACTCCGAGCAAAGAAGAGTCCGTCTTTTTCCACCAAATCATGGCTGGCCGCCCGCAGAGCGGTCTGCATTTCGGATTGGGGAAGTGATCGGGCTTCGATGCCGATAGACTTGCAGAGAGACTCCGGCGCGAGCAGTTGGCCATCTTCGCTCAAGCTCAGCGGCGTTTGTACGCGGCGTTGTACCATACCCTGCGTGAACAGCGCACGGAAAGGCTCGCTCTCCGGCACAAGGCCCTCGTCAAAAAGAACTTTCGTGATAAACCGCGAATAGAGCAGATGGAGGATCGCGTGCTCCACGCCACCGATGTACTGATCCACGGGTAGCCAACGCTCCATAGCTGCCTTCGACCAAATTTCTTCGGTATTCGTAGCGTCGGCATAGCGCAGGAAATACCAGGAGGAGTCGACAAAGGTATCCATCGTATCCGTATCCCGAAACGCGACACCGCCGGTTTCCGGATCCACCGCGTTCACAAATTCCTCGCTCGCCGCCAAGGGCGAGCGACCGCGGGGTTTGTAATCCTCAATCACCGGCAACACGACCGGTAGATCCTTGTCCGGTACGGGAACAATTGTGCCGTCAGGGCGGTGCAACATGGGGATTGGCGTCCCCCAATACCTCTGCCGACTCACCAACCAATCCCGCAAGCGGTAGGTGACCTTGGCTCCCCCTTGTGACGCGGCCTCGAGCCGCGTCACGATTCCTTCGCCTGCCTCCCGATTGGGAACTCCATCCCAATCGCCCGAATTCACCAGAACGCCCTCCCCAATATAGGCGGCATCCGGCTCGGCGGTCGGGGGCGTTTCGCCCTCGGGGACAATCACCGTCCTGCGCGAGATTTCGAATTTTTCGGCAAATGCAAAATCTCGCTCATCGTGGGCCGGCACCGCCATGATCGCGCCTGTTCCGTATCCCGTCAAAACATAATCAGCGACCCAAACCGGAACCGATTCTCCGTTGACCGGGTTTTCCGCATAGCTGCCGGTAAATACGCCGGTCTTTTCGCGGTCGAGATTTTGCCGCTCGACATCGCTACGACGCGAGGCTGCGGCGACGTAGTCGTCCATCGCTTCGCGCTGATCGACCGTGGTCAGAGTGTCCACCAGGGCATGTTCCGGTGCAAGAACCAGAAACGTGGCTCCGAAAAGGGTGTCGGGCCGGGTCGTAAACACCGAAATCGAATCTCCCGCGGCGCCAACGGCGAATTCGACCTGCGCACCCTCGCTGCGACCGATCCAATTGCGCTGCATGGCCTTGACCTTTTCAGGCCATCCCGACAGTTCGTCCAGATCCTCCAAAAGACGCTCGGCATAGTCCGTGATCCGAAAAAACCATTGGTCCAGATCGCGCTTCTCGACCAGTGCGCCGCTGCGCCAACTTCGACCTTGTGCATCTACCTGCTCGTTAGCGAGCACTGTCTGATCGACAGGGTCCCAGTTGACCGTCGCCTTGGCGCGGTACGCCAGACCCCGACGGTAGAGCAATTGAAAGAGCCATTGCGTCCATCGGTAGTAATCTGGTTTGCAGGTGGTGACCTCGCAATCCCAGTCGTAGATAATCCCTGCAGCTTCCAGCGACCCCTTGGACTCCGCGATATTCTGCAAGGTCCACTCACCTGGCGGGCGTCCGGTCTTGATCGCCGCGTTCTCGGCGGGAAGGCCGAAAGCATCCCAACCAAACGGATGGAGGACGTCATAGCCCTGCATCACGTAATACCGCGTCAGCGAGTCGCCGATATAGTAATTCTTGCCGTGGCCCATATGAAGATCGCCACTTGGATAGGGGAACATTTCGAGCACATAGCGGCGTTCGGCATCAGGACGACGTCCCGCTTTAAAAATCCCTCGGGACTTCCAAATTTCCTGCCAACGCCCCTCGATTCGAGGATCAAACCGGAACCGGTCCTTGTCTGTTGCCTCCACGCTAACCCTCTCCGCTTCACCCGCATTGGGGACTTTGTCTTCCAACATCGTGCGCGCCACGGCATCCAGAACACCGTTCACAAACTGCGGCGACTCATCCCCACAAAAATCACGTGCCAGACGAATGGCCTCATCGATCACAACCGCAATCGGCGGGGCATCCGGACCCGTCATCTCGGCTACGGCCAGTCGGAGCACTTGCGCGTCCATCCGAGCCATTCTCTCCAACCGCCAACGAGCGCCGGCGCCGTCGATCTTCTCGTCAATCGCCGCGCGATGATGCCCGACTTGAAGAGCCAACCGGAGGGCTAACGCGGCCTCGGGAGGAGCATCCACCCTCGCCTCTGAAGAGACATCTGAAGGCAGCTCTTCGCTTCCGCTCCCGGCCGCAGAGTCGTCGCTCTCGACAACCAGCAGGGCCGAATCAATAGCTTCCTCAGCGGAGGCCCCGGCCAATTCCATCTGATAAAGCGCCTGCACCGCCAACCGTCGGGCGCGGCGCCGCTCTTCCACATCGGCTGCCACCAATCAGCTCCGACGGGCAATCTCGGCAAGGACGCTCACCATCTCGAGCGCGGTCACCGCAGCTTCGTAGCCCTTGTTACCGTGCCCGTCACCAGACCGGGCCAATGCTTGATCCATCGTATCGGTTGTCAGAACCCCGAATGCAACCGCGATCGAATGGCGCAATCCAATTTCATTTACGCCGCGACTCACTTCTTGCGAAATGAAATCGAAATGAGGAGTTTCGCCACGAACGATTGCCCCGAGACAAAGGATTGCCTTGTAGGATCCCGTTCGCGCGCAGGCGTCGGCCGCTGCCGTAATCTCGAAAGCGCCAGGGACGTGAAAGACATCGATCGCCTCCCCCTTCGCGCCATATTCGAGCAATCCAGCGATCGCTCCGTCCAGAAGCGACCGCGTCACAGCGCGATTGAATCGAGAAACCACGATCGCATAGCGACCACCACTGGCGTCGAGCGAGCCTGTGAACTCCTGTGTCATCAATCCCCACCGCCCTCGCCGGAAAGCCCGGTGAGCAAATGACCCAGCTTCCTCTTTTTGGTTCGGAGATATTCGATATTG
>DLYX01000611.1:0-2807 GCA_003447545.1 Deltaproteobacteria bacterium
GGGTGGTCGTCGGACAGACCTCCAACGTGACCGGAACGGTACCCTCGGCCGCCGATATCAGCGTCGACCCCACGTCAACCGTCGGCGCTGCCGTGCCCTTCGGTTCCCCCACGAGCGTCCCGAACATCACGCTGCCCCCGGCAACGACCTTCAGCCCGGGGACGACTCCGGTCGGCGACGGCTCGGGAAATGCAAACATCAACCTGGCGCCAGGGAACTACGGCGAACTCGACATGGGAGTAGCGAGCACACTCACCCTCTCGTCAGGCACCTACACCTTCCAGAGCATCGATATGGGTCAGAATTCGACTCTCGAGTTGAACTTCACGACCTCGGGCGCACCCGTTGTGATCGACGAGATTTCGATTCTCGTGACCGGTGACGTGGACTTCGGCAACAGCCTCGACGTCGACGTCAACGGCGAGGCCGGCACTGGCACCACGGCCGATGTCGAACGCAAGGACTACTCCGGCGGTCTCGTTCTGGAAACCCACGGCAGCTTTCACCTCAACCAGAATAGCCAATGGGTCGGCTTGGTGATCGCCCCGTTCGGAAATATCGATTTCGGCATCCAATCCGAGATCTGGGGCGCTGGCTGGAGTCTGGACACCCACGTCAAACAGGGCTGCGTGATCGATTTCCAGCTGGCCGATCGTTTCGACGGCCCCGGTGTGCGGGTTCCAAAGATCGATTTTGCTCTCTATTCCGAAAAGAAAACCACCGTCGGCGGCGATGTCACCGTCTCCTTTACTGCCTCGGTCGGCAGCAATGGCGATGTGAAAGTCAAAAGTGGCGGCCAGACCGGATCGGTCCGCACCGGCGGCAAACTCTTCACGGGGATTGCCGCCACCATCAACGGCAACCAGGTCGGCAACCGTCGCGCCTATATTCGTGACGGCTCGACTGTCCACGGCAGCGTCGACGGCGGCACCGACAAGGGCCGCGTGATCCTCGGCCGCGACACGGAAATCTTCGGCAAAGTACGCTCGACAAACGACATCCTGCGCGGCGAGAACTCGGTTGTCACGTGCTCCGAAATCCTCTGCGTACAACCCGAAAGCGACGAGACGGCCTCCCATACCCTGATCGACCTGATGGAAGTCCTGGTCGATGGCACGGTTGCTTCGATCGCCGGCACCCACGTTGCGACAGACTACAATATCAAGCGTGACGAAGCTCTGACTCTCGCACCGGGGACTTATGGCCGGGTCAAGCTGGGTGCGCGCAGTATATTGAACCTGACGCATGGCGAGTATTATTTCGAAAGCTTGATCACCGGATCGGACGGGACCATCAATATGGATCTTACCAGCGGCGACGAGCTGGCGATCTTCGCTTTGCGCGACATCAAGATCGGTAAAAATCAGGTCATCAACCTGACGGGCGGGGACGCCAGCGATGTCTATGTCGAAGTTCATAACAACTTCAAGATCGGCACCGGCAGCGATTGGTTCGGCACCATCTATGCCCCCTACAAAAACGTGATCATCGGCCAGGACATCCCCTTCGAGGGAGCCGCCTATGCCGGCAAGAATGTGATCGTCAAAGACGGGGGTTCGGTCGAGTTCGAACTGGCCGATCGACTCTACACAATCGTCGGCACTCCCTGAGTTCGACTCCCGACCTATGCGGCTGCCGGACGGTCGAGGAGAGCGCGTAGCGCATCCTCGGCGGTTTCGTAGCGGAATTTGTAGCCTGTCTTCTGGGCCACCGCCGGCAGGACCTTTTGTCCCGTCAGCAGGATCGCGTCAGCGACCTCACCGAGAGCCAGTCGGATGACAAAATCCGGAGGTGACAAGAATGCGGGGCGATTCAGGATTCCACCCAGCGTTTTGGCAAACTCTCCATTGCGGACCGGGTTCGGTGCCGTGCCGTTCATCGCACCTTCCACGGATTCGTTGTCCAGCGCGTGGATCAGAAGGCCGGTCAGGTCGTCTTCGTGTACCCAGGAGAAGTACTGCTCACCGGTGCCGAAAGGTCCACCCAGGCCGAGGCGGAAGGGAGGAAGCATTTTGCCCAGGCTTCCGCCGTTCATCGAGAGCACAACGCCGATCCGAACCGTCACCACCCGCAAACCGACATCCTTTGCCGCCAATGCCGCCTGCTCCCAGGCAACACACATCTCAGCGAGGAAATCGTCACCCGGCGCGCTGCTCTCGTTCAAATCTTCGTCGCCATGGGGCCCATAGAATCCAATCGCCGAGGCATTCACCAGAACACGAGGGCGCCGCACGGTCGCCCCACAAGCCCGGACCAGACTGTCCGTGAGCGAGACCCGGCTATCGCGAAGAGACTTTTTGCGATCCTCGCTCCAGCGACCTTCGACGAGCCCTTCCCCGGCCAGATTGAAGATCGCATTGCATCCGTCCACCAACGAGGTCCATTCGTCATCCGTCTTCGGCAGCGGACGGAGGTCCGTTCCCGGAGGGAGATGAGGCACCGAGCGTGGAACATTTCGAGAAACTGCCCGTAAATCATGCCCCGCCAGAGCAAGTGCTGCACAGAGACGCTTGCCGACCAGACCCGTTCCGCCCACTACCAGAATTCGCATGCCCATATTGTGCAGGAAGAGATGCGTGGTGCAACAATGGCCGTGGCCGGCAAACCGGACCGGGCCCCTTGTCAGGCACCGAACCGGTCTTCTAAGGTGCTGCTATGACCGACGAGAAAACCGACGCTCTGGTGGTGGGAGCCGGCTTTGCCGGGCTTTATATGCTCCACCGCCTGCGTGGCATGGGCCTGCAGGCCCGAGTCATCGAGGCCGGGGGCGACGTTGGCGGCACCTGGTACTGGAATCGCTACCCTGG
>DLYX01000611.1:3117-4129 GCA_003447545.1 Deltaproteobacteria bacterium
CTGGTACTGGAATCGCTACCCCGGGGCGCGTTGCGATGTCGAGAGCATGGAATATTCCTACCAGTTCTCGGAAGAACTCCAGCAGGAATGGGTCTGGACCGAGCGCTACGCCACCCAGCCCGAGATCCTGCGCTACATCAATCATGTCGCGGATCGCTTCGATTTACGGCGCGATATTACCTTCGACACCCGTGTCGAATCGGCCCTGTTCGACGAGAAAGCGAATCGCTGGCAGGTGGAGACCTCGGCCGGTCCGGTATCTGCCCAGTTTCTGATTCTCGCCACCGGGTGCCTCTCGGCCTCGAATGACCCCGATTTCCCCGGTCTGGCCGATTTTTCGGGCCAGGTTCTCCATACCGGACGCTGGCCCCACGAACCGGTCGATTTCTCCGGCAAGCGAGTCGGCATTATCGGATCGGGTTCGTCCTCGATCCAATCCTCCCCATTGATCGCAGCCGAGGCCGAGCACCTTTCGGTTTTCCAGCGCACGGCGAATTATTCCGTTCCTGCCCACAACCAACCGTTGGACCCGGTCGTGGTTGACGAGATCAAGCGTGACTACCCGCGTTTCCGCGCCGCCAACAAATTGATGGGCTCAGGCTTCGGATCGCGAGTCCCGCCGAACGTCGAGACCGGAGCGCTCCAGGTGGACGATGCCGAGCGCCAGGAGGTCCTCGACCAACGCTGGGCGCGGGGAGGCCTCGGCCTGCTCGGTGCCTTCAACGATCTATTGCTTTTCCCCGAAGCCAACGAGGTGGCCGCGTCCTACGTGCGCGACAAGATCCGCGCGACCGTCGAGGACCCCGCAACGGCCGCCCTGCTCGAACCTGACTACGCCATCGGCTGCAAAAGGCTGTGCGTCGATACCGGCTACTACGAGATGTTCAACCGCGACAATGTCTCGCTGGTCGACGTGAGCAAGACTCCGATCGATGCGATCACTCCCGACGGGGTCTGCGTCGGCGATACCGTTCACGCGATTGATGTCCTCATTCTGGCTACCGGCTTTGAT
>DLYX01000137.1 GCA_003447545.1 Deltaproteobacteria bacterium
GATCCACGCCAACCGCGATCAGCGCCAGCAGGGGCAGAATGGCCGACACAAAGGCCGTCATCAGGACATATGCCGGAAATGTCATCAGGCGACGTTTCCAGCGCTCCAGAAGGCTCTCCTGTTCGCGGGGCTGGTCCATCAAGCGCTGGGCTTCCCGGGCCAAAGCTGAAGGTTGTCGATGTTGTGGGCGAAGGTAAGAGCCATTGGATCCAAAAGAATATATAGTGGTCCGCAGGGGGTGTCGACAGGGCCCCGAGCAAGGAGACGACAAGCATGCAGGGTTATTTGGGGATTCTGATCATTCTGGTGTTGGGATCGGGATTGGCATGGGCCGGGAGCCAGGGAAGCGGTGCGGCATTCGGAATTCCGGTATTCGCAATATGCGCTGCCGTCGCCTTCGGTCTGAATTGGCTGATCTTTGTGCACGCCTGGCGGCGTCAAACCGAGGTGTATTTTGATCTCTCGGGTTCGTGCACATATTTGCTGGTCATCGCGCTGGCTGTCGCTCTTTCTCCGGAGGTCGGTCTGCGGGGCTGGTTGCTCGCGTCGATGGTGGTGGTCTGGGCTGTGCGGTTGGGATCCTTCCTCTTCGTGCGAGTGCGCCGGGACGGGGGCGATGGGCGCTTTGATTCCATCAAACCGAATTTCTCCCGATTTCTGTTTGCCTGGACGCTCCAGGGACTCTGGGTTTTGCTGACCGCGGCATGCGCTCTGGCCGCGATCACGGGCAGCTCGGCGCCTGCGATCGGCATCGTTGGTGCGCTCGGTGTGTTGCTCTGGGTCCTGGGTTTTTCGATCGAGGTGATTGCCGATCGACAAAAAACAGCCTTTCGCCAACGCGAGGAGAACCGGGGGCAGTTTATCACGGGCGGGCTATGGTCGTGGTCGAGGCACCCGAACTACGTGGGAGAGATCCTCTTGTGGGTGGGAGTCGCGTGCCTCGCTCTGCCGGCTCTCGAGGGTTGGAGTTATCTGATGCTCATCTCGCCGGTGTTTGTGTACGTGCTTCTGTCCCGAATCAGCGGTGTACCGATGCTCGAGGCGCGAGGGCTCAAGAAATGGGGCGAAGACGCGTCTTATCGCGAGCACCTCGAGAAGACCCCCGTACTCTTCCCCTGGCCGCGGGCAAGCGGCGAGTAGCCGAGGGGGCGTTGTCGATCAGCTTTTCAGAGCGTCGCCCAGCCAGCCGACCATCATGGTGTACATCCCGGTCACGGCAGCCTCGGCCTCTTCTTCGGTCCCGGTCGGGTTGGCTTCACAGCTCCATTCGATCTGTGTTTGTCCACCGCCGAGGTCGGTCAGCTTCACCGTCGCGAGGTATTGGTCGAGGGGCAGAGGCAGATTGTTGGGAATCTCGTAGGAGAAGGTCTTTGCCTGCTCGTCAAAAGCGACCAAGGTCTCCTGAATCTCGGCCCCGGGAGCGCCAAAGAACCGGGACATGCCAACTCCTTCGCCTTCGACTCGGACGGAATCGCCGAGTCCCGGAACCCAGCTGACGTTGCCAAAATCTCCCAATACCGCCCAAACGGTGTCCAGGGGGAATTCCAATGTTTCCGTTACGCCAAATTTTCCCATCTGCATCTCCTCACGAGCACCGGCCCGCATCCATCTATTCCAACCAGATTCAGGTCGATTGCTCCAGTCCGGCTCTTCTGCTGGCTCGGGGACTTCTGGTAGACTGCGGGGAGAATGGTCAATCCGATCGGAATCGGGGTTCTGGGGCTCGGCAAGCATGGGGAGCGTTATGTCGGTCATCTCGAACGGGATTTGCCGGGATTACGGGTCGTCGCCGTTTCTCGACGCGACGACCGTCAGGGAAGATCGCGAGCTGCCAGTCTGGACGCCCACTATCACGCGGATGTCTGGGGGTTGGCTGCGGACCGGGCGGTAGATGCCGTAGTTTCGGTAGTTCCCCCCGCGTTGCACCCTGAGGTCGTCCGAGCCTGCGCGGCCGAAGGAAAGCCGCTCCTTCTCGAAAAACCCTTTGCCATACATGCCGAAGATGCGGCCTCGATGGCCGGGCAGATTCAGGATGCCGGAATCCCCGTGATGGTCGCCCAGACGCTGCGGTTCTCGTCGGCCGCCCGGCGGGCCCGCGATTGGTTGGGCGAGGTTGGATCTCTGCATCAGATCATTTTGGGCCAGAGCTTCGAGCCCTCCCGCCTGAGCTGGCTGGATGACCCCGAAATTTCCGGTGGTGGAAATATTCTTCATACCGGCATCCATGAATTTGACCTGGCACGGTACCTCACCGGAGCGGAGGTTCTTGAGGTCCACTGTATGGCCGGACGTGTGGCGACGGAGAAAACTGAGGACAGCTTTGTGGCTTCTCTCTTCATGGGGGACGCTTCCGGTTGTCGGATTCTCGGGTCCGTGACCGCCTCTCGCGGCACGCGGAGTCGTTACGGTGAAATCCGCCTGATCGGTTCGCGGGGGCAAATCTTCTGTGACCATGCCCTGCATCGGGCAATGTTGCTGCAGGAGGGCCGGGTGGTTGCCGAGGAGGTCCTGCCGGACATTCCGACCGTCCGAGAAGCTCTGGCCGCTTTCGAGAAAGTGGTTCGCGGGACGGAGCCGCCGCCGATTACGGTCGAGGATGGTTTACAGGCGGTAGGAATCGCAGATGCATGTTATCAATCTTTGCGAAGCGGTCGTCGAGTGACGTTACCGCAGGATCAGGAGAATACGAATGCCTATCTTCGTCATGCGCGGCCTCGACGGCCCTGAGGGCCTTGCGCGTCGGCCCGCGGTTCGTCCATCACACCTCGAACATTTGCGGGAGCTCGAAAGGTTGGCGAAAATCATGTTCGCCGGCCCGATTTTTGCCGAGGATGGCTCGACGCCGATTGGTTCGATCGTGATTTTCGAGTCCGATGATCTGACCACCGCGCAATCTTTTTGCGCCCGAGACCCCTATGTACTGGAAGGTGTCTTCGGTCAGTGGGATGTGAACGCTGCGATGCAGGTTTTTCCGGAGAACTAGGCGCCCATGCTGATCGATACTGCCAAATCGGCTGATCAAAGACACCCCGCAGATGACGACATCGGCTTTTGCGAATCCCTCGGATTTCGCCTGGTGCAACCGGGCGAGACCATGGCCTTGATGGCCCGTTTCAACCAGCGACCGAACCAGGCGGTTATGGACGTCGGCATCGATATCCTGCTTCACGATGGTGGTTTTCTCGCAGCACGTCATGTGAATGCGATGGAAGGGCCGGACGCTGCATTGGAAATTCAGGGAGCGACCTTGTCTCTCGAGGGCGATATCTGGCGACTGAATTACGACGGCCCGGCGCATGCCCTCGACTCTTCCCGGAACGCCAATGACCATGAATTTTGGCATAAGAGCCGCCTCGAGCGATTAATTATCGAGTTGGAGTTTCATCCGGCAGGAGATCCTGTGCAATCCGATGCACAGCCGGGCAGCCTCGCGGCGGTTGTGGCGGCGCGCGGCGAAGTTTGGGTTTCCGGGGACCAGTATCTGGTGGAGGTCCCGGCTCTGCGCGATCGCACCTGGGGGACGGCGTCCATTCCCAAAGCGCGCCGCCGCGTGGACGCCTGTTTTGCCGACGGGCGAGCGTTTGCTCTCGAGCGTCTCTGGACATCGGAGGGACCTCACCTGAGCGGCTGGCTACGTCTCGATGGAGAAACCCGAGAAATCATGAGCGGTCGAATCGAAACGGAACCGGAGACCGACCACCCCTACCCGAAGGCATTGGCTCTTTCGCTGGTTGATTCGGCGCGCCAGCGGCATCGTCTGACAGCGGAGGTCCTGCATACGGCCCCGTTGGTGGGGAGCACGAATAATATCAAGTACCTGTCCTGTCAGAGTCTGGCGATGTTCTCCTGGGAGGACCACCAGGGGCATGGATTTGCCGAATATCTGCACTGTCTCGACGACGAAGGCCAGCCATTGATCCCCATCGACGTTTGATCGAATCGCCACACGGCCACCTGCACTCAGCACAATTTGTCGTAAGGATTTCTGGTCATCTCGCTGGATGATCGCATACGTATTCGGAGTTCCCTCAAACAGGAGGTGCTCCATGTCCATCAAATACGCGATCCTGGCGTTGATTGTAGAGAAGCCCCAGCACGGCTACGCGGTGCGCAACGCGTTTGAAGCTCGATTGTCGGATGTCCGCGAAATTGGCTACGGGCAGGTCTATCAAGTTCTTGCCAGCCTGGAGAAGGACGGATTTGTGCGGGGGGTCAGTACCTCCGCAGGGATTCGCCGCATCGTCTACACGGCGACTCGGCGCGGACGGGCCGCACTGCGTGCATGGCTGTTTGGCTCGGGGTTGGAGCGTCGTGGTTTTCAGGACGACGTCTTCCTGCGACTTCTATTTGCGAGACCAGAGGAGGTGGAGGGAATGATTCGTTTCCTTGCCGGACAGATCTTGCAGGTAAAGGAGGATCTCAAAATTTTGCGCAGCCAACAGAGTGAACTCCTGCCAGCTTCAGAACCTGATATCCGCATGCGATGTGTCTACATCGAGGCCGAAGTCCTGCATCGGGAAGCCGATCTGGCGGCCCTTGGTCTGGCGGTTCAGGAAATCAATATCCTGTGGCCGCAGACGGGCCGGCGTCGAGTGCAGGCGGCCAAGGTGCCACCTTCTCGGGAAATCGTGCCCGAGCCCCCGGAGCAGGTTCTCACGGGGCGCAAGCAGGCTTCCATGTCCGGCGTCCGTCCGTGGAAATCTCATTTCGGCTGAGCAGCTTCCATGGGATCACTCGCGGGAAGCGAGATTGCTTGTTCTGGACCAGAACGCCGTCGGGGCGAATCCCGAAAATCAGAAGTTCCGATTGGATGTCCATCGAGGTGTCGAGCGAGGTCTCCGGAGCTTTTTTTTCCGGGTTCGGCGTCAGGCGGAACCATACGCTTCCGGGCGGAAACGAGTCCTTGTCGAAGTTGGGGCAGGGACTGGAGGCCAGCGAAAGGGGCGCCGATCCCATAGTCAGAACGAGAAGGCCGATACCAAGCAGGATACGCATGGTTTCTTGTCTACCCGGTGGCTGCTCCACATCCAACGGTTTGAAGATTTTGCGAGATACCCAGAGGTTCAGTCGGAGCGAGGTCGCTGGAGTCGTCGACGGATTTCCTCCTCGACCAACCAGAGTCGATCCTGACCCCAGATTGCAAAGTCCGGCTCGCCTTCGCTTCGGATGCGGTAGCTGGGTACCCCCCAGATACCGGCGGCAAGCATCTCCTCGCGATTCGCCTCCAGTTCCTTCTCCCACCCGGGATGGCTCAGGTGAGGGAGAGCTTCTTCCCAGGAGAGGCCGGCTTCTATCACTACCTGGCGTAATCCTTCGTTGGTGCCCGTATCGACCCCTCGGGCGAATGAGTTGGTCATGAAAGATGCCAGGTACTCGGCCGCTCGCCCCTGAGACTTGGCGAACGGGTAGAGCGAAAAGGCACGCTCGACAGGTTCGCCGACTGGATCGAAGATATCGCCGAAGGGAAGTCCCTGTCGGGTGGCTTCCCGCTTGGTATCGCGCATGATGTAGAGTTGCTTGCTCAAGGGGACGGGCAGGCCACGCATGACCATCGGCAGGACGGGCTTGAGAACGAGTTTCACAGGAAGTTGTTGTGCCAATGCGTAGGTGCGCTCGGTGCTGATTGCGGAATAGGGGCTTCGGAGAGACGGGAAATATTCCAGGACGATGGAAGCATCGGGCGCCTCGATGGATTCGCCGCTGATTTCTCGTGGTGGGATAATGGGTCCGGCGTCGGACTCGGAGCGGAGGCCTTCGTCGCGAAGCCGTTCCTCCAGATAATGCAGACGATCGACTCCCCAGTACCATTCCCCCTCGAAGTAGAAGGTGGCACCATTATAGTGGCCCAGTTTTTGGCGACGCCTGGTTCCTGCCTTCCGGTCGGCGAGCATCTCCTCTTCGCTCGCTGTGGCGAATTCGTTGGCGAGATTGAGGATCTCGTCGCTGTCGTCGGCCCAGAGAGCCGCACCCACGCGGGGCGCGATTTCGCTGAATCCACCGGGCGCAAGGTTTGCTGCGAGAATTTCGCTCGCGCGACGATGGTTTTCCGGGGAGGGCTGTTCGCCGAGGTCCGTAAAGGACAACCCGAGAGCGGGGGCGATGGCGGCCGCATCCATTCGCGCGTACGGAATCAACCGATCTCGATCGGCAGCGGCATTGTCGGAAGGGGCGTCGACGAGGTGAATTTTTAATTCGACCGTGTAGCGGCGGAGGAATTCGCCGAGAACCTGACATGCGAGGTGGGAATAGGGATCATCGACCTGATGAAAATATTCCACGCAACGTGCTTTGCCGGAGATTTTTCCGCGAAGGCGTGCGAGGGATCTTCGTCGATCGCGCGTGCGGTCCGAGGTGATCGTACGCACGAATATATTCTGCAGGTTTCTTTTCAGCGACATGGGGAGATCCTTTGCTCGGTAGCGAAGTTCCTTTGAAAGCAGATTCTCTGCTACATCTCGATCGATGTCGATCGTCGCCAAATTCCGCGAACGGTTTGCCGCTCCGGCCGGGGTCTGGCGCGCCCCCGGCCGGGTCAATTTGATAGGCGAACACACGGACTATACCGGCGGCCTGGTCCTGCCGATCGCCTTGCCCTGGGAGACTCAGGTGGCGGCCGCCGCGCGTGCGGATGGGACTCTTCGCGTTTTTGCCGAGGCTTATCAGGAGACCGTCGAGTTCTCGCTGTCCACCATGCCCGAGCAACGGCAGGGACATTGGAGCGACTATGTGCTGGGTGTGGCCCACCAATTGCGCCGGCGCAAGATGCTTTCGACAGGCGCTGATTTATTGATTGAGAGCACGCTTCCGCCCGGTGCAGGGCTTTCCTCCTCCGCAGCACTTGAAGTCGCTGTCGCGTCCGCACTGCTGAGCTTATCGGAGGAGACGCTCTCGAACCTCGAATTGGCCAAGCTCTGTCAGGAGGCGGAGGCCGGTTTCGTCGGCACAGCATGTGGGATCATGGATATGTTCGTGTCCATCACCGCGCGCGAAAGGCATGCCACGCTGATCGATTGCCAGCAGTTGACCTCACGGTTTGTGCCCTTGCCGGAGGATTTGACGATTCTGGTCGTGGACACCGGGGTCCGCCATCAGTTGGCTTCTGGTGAATATAACCAGCGCCGCGCTTCTTGCGAGGAAGGCCTCCGGCGCCTGCGGGCCGAGGGTCTGGCCCTTGTGGCGTTGGCGGATCTTCCGCTTGCTGACCTCGAGCGTCATGAGGCGGTTCTGGGAACGTTGCTCTATCGTCGTCTTCGACACGTGGTGTCGGAGAATGCACGAGTGCGAGCCACAGTAGCGGCGCTCGAAGCGGGGAACCTCGACGCGCTGCGACCATTATTTGCCCAGTCGCAGGCGAGCCTTCGCGACGATTATGAGGTGAGTTGCCCCGAGTTGGACCTCCTCTGCGAAATTGCGACCAATCAACCCGGAGTTTTAGGGGCGCGCATGACAGGTGGTGGCTTTGGCGGATCGGTGGTGGTCCTTACACGTTCTCCGGGGGGCCTGGGGGACGCCATTCTCAAAGCCTATAGAGAGTCGGCAGGCCTTCCCGGATCTGTTCTCGAAGTTGTCGCCTCCCCGGGCGCCAGTCGATTGCCACTCACGGCAAAAAACTGACGCTGCGAGCGAGACTTTCCTTCGTGAAAGCGAGGAAAATCAAGCCATTCTCGTGCGCGATCGATGGTCTGATATTTGCTCCCTATCTCCAGCACACCTGTTGTAAACGGCGGCCCGACAATCGGGCCTGCATCGCAGGGGGCAAGGGAGATCGGGATGAAAAAAGTGAAATTGGAAACGAAGCGTTTTCTTCGCCGCTGGACCGTAACGGGGACTGTCCCGGTGACTCGAGTTGCCCTGCTGGGAATGGCATTTCTGGTCGGCATGGTCGCTGCCTAGTTCTCCGTCGGCTTGTAAATCATCTCGTGATCTGGTGCATCCATCCCAGGGGGCACGGGATGAAAATTGGTATCGGTATTGGAGAGCTTTCGGGGAAACCCGTTGACTTGTCGCAGGCAATTGAACAGGCCCGACAGGCCGAAGCTGATGGCTTCGCCTCGGCTTGGGCGCCGAATATCTTCGGGCTCGACGGGATCACCGTCTGTGCGCTCGCGGGGCAGGTCACCGAGCGTATCGAGTTGGGAACGGCGGTGGTGCCCTCCTATCCAAGGCACCCGACGACGATGGCGCAGCAGGCACTGACAGCCAACGCGGCCTGCCAGGGACGTTTCACTCTCGGGATCGGACTTTCCCATCCGATCGTGGTCGAGCAGATACTCGGAATGTCCTACGACAAACCGTTCAGCCATATGCGTGAGTACGTCGAGGCGATCGGGCCTCTCCTTCGCGGGGACGTTCTGGCCCACCAGGGGGAAGAGTTTCGCATTCAGGCACAACTGGGATTCCCCGGGAGTCAGCCGACCTCCCTGATGATTGCGGCACTGGCGCCCCGGATGCTGGGCCTGGCGGGTGCGCAAACCGATGGCACCATCACATGGATGACCGGTGTCAAAACGATTCGAGAACATGTGGTGCCGAAGATCAATCAGGCCGCGGAAAAGTCGGGTCGGCCGGCGCCGAGGACCGTTTGTGGCCTGCCGATCGCGGTGTGCGATGACGTGGATCGAGCGCGGGCCATCGCGGCAAAACTGTTTGTGGTCTACGGCACATTGCCCTCCTACAAGGCAATGCTGGACCTCGAGGGTGTGGACAGCCCGGGGGGCGTTGCCCTGGTCGGGAACGAGGAGTCGCTGCGAGAGCAGTTGGGTTCGTTGGCCGAGGCCGGCGCTACGGATTTTCTGGCGGCACCCTTCCCGGCGGATGAGGATAGCCAGGCGTCGATGGCGCGGACCCGGGAGTTTTTGAAGAGCCTTCTCTAGTTGGCGTCGGGATGCCCGGGGGGCAGGATGCCCGTGGCTGCGTAGTATTTCTCCAAAACGGCACCTGCGATCTGGTGCTTGCGGAGGTCGCGCGCGTCGATCACGTCGTGAGCGGCCTCGCGATACCAGGGATCCCGCCGTTGCATGATCTGACTGAAGGATTTTTCTTCCGAAAGGTCTGGTCGATTTTGATCGCCTCGTATTTTTTGTTCGAGGAACCCAACGTCGCGCTGCAGGTAGAGAACCACCGAATCTTTTCGCAGTGCCTCGACTTTGCTGGCAGAGAAGATCTCCTGCCCTTCGCTGTCGAGGTCGACGACCACTCCGCCTCCGCAATCGATCAGCTGCCATTCGGTAAATTGCGTGACGCGATGTACGACCGCCGTTTCGATTTCCCGAAACTCATGCCATCCGCGAGCAG
>DLYX01000029.1:0-2663 GCA_003447545.1 Deltaproteobacteria bacterium
GCAGCCGCATGCGAGGATCGTCTTCGCCCCAAGCAGCTGCAAAAACTTCAGCTAAATTAAGCATCCTGATTGGGAGAGACACCGGGCATGACAACTTGATTGTCTGGCCCGGCCCACCTTTCCGGCAGACACACCCCTTTCATCCCCGGGATCCTGTGGCTAGTCTTTGGAAAGCTGGAGGTAATGATGGATCCCAAGGAAACTTTGAAACTCGACGATATCGATCTCTCGAATCCGGAATTCTGGAAACGCGGGTGGGCCGAGCGGGAAGGCGCATTTCAGACGCTTCGCCGCGAAAGACCAATGGCATTTTTCCCCGAGGCCGACCTTGGGCTGCCGGTACCTGCGGGAGAGGGCTATTGGGCCGTGACCAAATACGCGGATATTCGCGAGGCCAGCCACAATGCCAAGACCTTCTCCTCCGCGCGAGGAGCCACCAGTATCCCCGACCTGCCCCCGGAATTTCTGGAATTTTTCGGTGGCATGATCAACATGGATGATCCTGAACACCAACGTTTGCGGAAGTTGGTGTCAGCCGGATTCACGCCGCGGCAACTGGCCAAGATCAACGAAGATGTCGACCGGGCAGCGAAAGAGATCATCGGAGCTGTTTCCGAGCAAGGCAGTTGCGATTTTGTCACAGACCTCTCTGCGCCTTTTCCTATTCGCATCATCTGCGACATGATGGGCATCCCCAAAAGCCAACATGACTTCGTCTTCGAGCGAACCAATATCATTTTGGGCGCCGGCGACCCGGAATACGTATCGGACCCGATGGAAATCATTCCGGCGCTACTTGGAGCCGGCGCGGACCTGGTCGAATTGATGAAGGACCTCAGGTCCAGTCGGATCGCCAACCCGACCGACGATCTGACCTCGGCAATGGTGAACGCCGAAGTTGATGGAGACAGGCTGACGGAATCCGATCTGGGAAGTTTCTTTGTGCTCCTCGTCGTGGCGGGCAATGAAACCACCAGAAATTCGATCAGCCACGGGATGAAGGCCCTGTGCGACTACCCGCAACAGCGCCAACTCTTCGTTGACAATTTCGAGGAAGTCTTGCCTTCAGCGATCGAGGAGATCGTGCGCTGGGCATCCCCGGTGATTTTCATGCGACGCACCACGACAGAGGATTGCGTGCTTGGAGGTCAGTCATTGAAGGCAGGTGAGAAAGTCGTTCTTTTCTACAACTCGGGAAATCGCGATGATGAGGTCTTCTCCGACCCCTACCGCTTTGATCTGATGCGCTCCCCGAATGAACACGTGGGCTTCGGCGGGCCCGGACCTCATTTTTGTCTGGGCGCGAACCTCGCCCGTCGGGAGATTGGCGTATTCTATCGGTCCCTATTCGAGCATCTCCCCGACCTCGAAATTAGCGGCGAGCCCGAAAGGCTGGCGTCCTCCTTCATCCACGGAATCAAGCATATGCCTTGCACCTTCACTCCCCGAAAGATTGTCTGATCTCGCCGGCAGTCAGTCGTCAGATTCGAACGCAGCTGATACTCCTTCCTGATGGATCTCCGCTCTCTGCCCAGCGTGGCTGCACTTCTGGAAAGTCCGGAAGGTCTCGAAATGTCCCGGCAGTTCTCGCGAACCGCAGTGAGGCGCGCGGTCCGAGAGGTCCTGGAAACAACACGACAAGAGATCAGATCCAGCACTCGGAAATCCGAAACTCTGTCATCGGATCGCCTGCTCGCCACTGTCCAAAAACATCTGGAAGTCTCCTCGCGCCCGGAAATTCCTCGGGTGATCAATGCAACCGGGATCATTCTGCATACAAACCTCGGGCGATCACTTCTCTCCGACACGGCACAGAAGGCGATGCTCGCTGCGGCAACACATCCGGTCGCCCTGGAATTTGATCTGAAAACAGGCCGACGTGGGCACCGCGACAACCATATCCGAGACTGTCTTCAGGCTCTGACAGGCGCCGAGGATGCTCTTGCCGTAAATAATAACGCGGCAGCTTTGATGCTTGCCGTTGATACCCTCGCACACCGACGCGAGGTCATTGTCTCACGAGGAGAACTGATCGAGATCGGTGGCAACTTCAGACTACCGGATATCCTGCGGCGATCCGGAGCGATTCTTCGCGAAGTGGGCACAACCAACCGCACCCGGCTCTCGGACATCTCCGAGGCCATCACCAGGCGCACGGCCCTCATCCTCCGCGCACACCCCAGCAACTACCGGATTACCGGTTTCACCGAAATGCCCGACCGGAATGAACTGGTAGCACTCGCACGTCAGACCGGTGTTCCTCTGATGGAGGACCTCGGAAGTGGTGCTCTGCTCGATCTCCGCACAGCCGGCCTTCCCGACGAACCGGTCGTCCGCACCTCAATCGAGAGCGGCGTCGATCTGGTCTCGTTCAGTGGCGATAAACTCATGGGCGGCCCGCAAGCCGGACTCATCGTGGGCCGACGAGATCTTGTCACCGCGATGAATCAGAATCCTCTCAAACGAGCCCTGCGTCTCGACAAGATGACCATCGCCGCCCTGCGCGCCACTTTGGTAACGCTGGATTCCGACCCCGACGCACTGAACACGCTGCCGATGATGCGATTTCTCATGCGCACTCCCGCCGTGCTCGAAAATCTGGCGGAAGAAGGTTGCCGCCTTTTGCAGGCCCATCTCGGCTCGGACTTCACCTGCCGTATTGT
>DLYX01000029.1:2951-11115 GCA_003447545.1 Deltaproteobacteria bacterium
CCCATCTCGGCTCGGACTTCCCCTGCCGTATTGTTTCGTCAACCGCCGAAGTTGGCAGTGGTGCTCAACCGACCCTACCAATTTCCAGCCGTGCCCTCACGGTCATACACCGCAACTGGCCCGCAGAGACAACCGCAGCCTTTTTTCGCTCGGCCGATCCGCCGATCCTCGGCAGAATCCAGCAGGAAGAATTCCGACTCGAACTCCACGCCGTGGAATTGCCGGCGGATCTGCTACCCAAGCATGCGGAGCTACCATCATGAAACCTTATGGAAGACGCATTCTCGGCACGGCCGGCCATATCGACCACGGTAAAACTCGACTCGTTCGGGCCATCTCCGGGAAGGAAACCGATCGACTCAAGGAAGAGAAGGAGCGCGGAATCTCAATTGAATTGGGATTCGCCCACCACGAAATTGACGGTCTCCAGTTCGGCATCGTGGATGTTCCGGGCCACGAACGATTTCTCAAGCATATGCTGGCCGGGGCTCAGGGGATTGATGTGGTTCTCATGGTCGTCGCGGCCGACGATGGCGTGATGCCCCAAACCGAAGAGCATTTCGATATCGTCCACCTCCTGGGGGTCGAAAACCTGATTTTCGTGGTCACCAAAACCGATCTGGTTTCCGCCGAACGTCTCACCGAAGTCAAGGAAGAGATCGAGATCCTGGCGGTAGGAACCAAGTTCGAGAACGCTCCGCAAATTGCCGTCTCCTCCGAAAGCGGCGAGGGCATACCTGCGCTCCAATCCGTGATCCGCGAAACCCTGCTGGTGCTCGAGCCCCGCGAAACCAACGGGCCTTTCCGGATGCCGATCGATCGTTCTTTCGTCTTGCACGGGCACGGCATTGTCGTAACGGGTACGGCCAACTCCGGTGCCGTCACCGAAGGCGACGCCTTGACCATACGCCCATCCGGGGTTGAAACTCGAGCCCGCACCCTGCAGGTGCATGGCGAACGCTTGTCGCAGGCTGGGGCAGGCCAACGCATCGCTCTGAATCTCGCTGGCATTGATCAGGCGGGGGCTCCTCGCGGCGCCTGGGTGACCGCGCCGAGCGTCTGGGCGGTCACGGACCGATTCGACTGCGAGTTGGAAGTTCGCCCCGGGGCCCCGCGACCGTTGAGCAGCTTTGATCGGGTGCGCGTGCACATCGGCACATGCGAGGTGCACGGTAAATTGATTTTCCTCGGAGAAACATCGCAAGTCGCTCCCAAAGAGCGTGCCTTTTGCCAGATCGCTCTGGATGAACAGATACTTGCCGCACGTGGCGACCGCTTCGTTATCCGTATGGAAGCCGCAAACCGCACTGTAGGCGGCGGCATGGTCCTGCATCCCTCCACCGAGCGCCATAAACCCGGGCAAGAAGATATTCCCGAGTTCCTTTGCTCGCTGCGTGATGCCAGTCGCAAAGAGCAAATTGCTCCCTTCATCGAACTTCTGCCCGCCTTCGCCGCACCCGTCTCTCTGATCGAACAAGGTCTCTTGATGCCGAGTGACGAGCTGCACGCTGCCGTGCTCGCGGACCCGGGACTGGTGGCCCTTCCCAATCGGCAAAAACCCGAGACCGTCACCACCAAACGCAAATGGGACACACTGTCCCGACAAGTGGGTGATGCCCTTTCGCATTTCCACCGGTCGCACCCCATGAGTCCAGGCATGGACCTCGAGTCACTTCGCTCGAGACTCCGCATTTCAGTTCCACAGAAACTCTTTCGAGCGGTCACCGAACTTCTGGAATCCACTGGAGTTGTCGTGCGCGAAGAAGCAACCATCCGGTTGCCGCGTCACACAATTCAGGTGCCCCGGGACGAAGGGCGCATTCTCGAGAAACTCATGCAGGAAATCACGGCAGGGGGAATGTCACCACCGGACGCAAAACAACTCGCATCCGGCCTTGAACTCTCTCCAGATCGCACGCTGACTCTTCTCAAAGTGCTTGTCGATCAAGACAAGCTCATCCGCGTCTCGAGTGAGATCCACTATGATCCTGCATCGCTGGATCAGGCGACCTCGCTTTTACGCGAGCACCTCCAAAGCCATCCGGAGATTACGGTTGCCGAATTCAGAACTTCGATCGCGGCTAGTCGAAAATACGCTCTGGCTTTGATGGACTATTTCGACAAATCCTCTCTGACCGTCAGGGTCGGAGATGCGCGCCGTCTTCGCTAGACCTTTCGGAGTCGCGACCATCAATGCGCGCTGGACTTCTCCTTGGTGACCTTCACCATTCCAAGGGCCCGATCCATCGCCTCCGGGTCCATCGAGGCGGTATACGAGTCCTTCAGTCCCTGAAAGAATTCAGCTTTCCGTGCGTCGATAGCTCGCCGCAACAGCAATGCACGGATCTTTGCCTGCACCTCGGTCAGAAGGCGCTCACGCCCGGGCCGGAAATCAGTGGCCTGAATAATATGAAAACCTGAAGGAACCTCGACAATCGCGGATATTTCGAGGGGCTCCTCCAGCGCAAAAGCCGCTTCCTCAAACTCCGGTGCCATCTTGCCATAACCAAAGAATCCCAAATCGCCGCCATTGGAAGCGGAGGATTTATCCATCGAATAGCGCTTTGCCAGTGCGGGAAACGCCGCAGGGTCTTGTAACGCTTCCTGATGAACCTTCTCTGCCGTCGCCCGATCCTGCAGCAGGATATGCCGTGCACGAATCTTCCGGGTCGCAAACTTGGAGCGTTTTTCCTGGTAGTAATCCGCAACTTCCTCCGGCGAAACTTCCACCGTCAGGGCAAGATCTGCCATCACCCGATTCTGCACTAATTGTCGCAAATAGCCCGCCAGCTGATCCTGAATTTCGGGATCCTGAGCAAGCCCCGCCCGGACTCCCTCCGCGAACACCAGTTCCTGCAGGACAAGAGCCTCGAAGAGCTCATTGCGGCCCTCCGTTGTCATCTGAGCTCGGCTACGAACCGGAACCCGCGCCATTCCGCGAGCCAATTGCTCTGCTCCGAATGTCAGATCCACAGCACCAGCCTCGATCACCACCGGCCGCCCCAACTCACCCTCTGGAGAACTGAGGGGAGAGGCCCCCCCGCAGCCCGCGAAAACCAGCGCTATTCCAAGCAACAGAAACTTGCCGAACCGCAGTTTATTCATAAAATCCATCCTGAATTCCTTACCCAAATTCCAGCTCCTCAAGAACTGGTTTCAACTCCAGAGAGCAGATAGTTTGACCCAAGCCACTGCGCTCCGTTAGCAAAACCAGAGCGGAAATCTTCCTTTTCCGCTGGTTCTCCCCCTACTTTCAAATCTCTGTTCCTCGAATGGCGGCTGCTCGGCTGAGCCAGAAACTTTGCATGCGTTTTCACGACCCCGAAAGATTCGAGAAGTATTGCATTGCCAAACGCAGGACCTATCTGCGTCAACTCGCCGGCCGCCCCAACCCCCGAGGATTCTTTGACCTATGGCGTGGTGAGTTTGAGCTGACATCCCGACGATTTCAAATCGGTGGCGTCTCCGAATCCGAGACCAGCGAAGTCGCCAGAGGCCTGCGCTGGCTCCTCCTCTCCGATCTCTATGCGTTTGCCCGGAGGTCGATTCCGGACCTCCCACCGGCTCCGCAGACCGTTCTGGAGAACCTTACGGGAGGATTGCATCAAATCAGGCGTGCACGCTCGATGTTAATCACCGGCGAAGACGGAGCCGGCAAGGAGCAATTGGCCTGCCTGCTTCACACTTTGTCCGGCCGGCCCGGCGCTCTCGTCCGAATCCATGCCGGCGAACTGGGGCGCAACCCGAAAGCGAGCGCCAAACAACTTCTCCCCGAGCGGGGATCGGTTTTCTTGCGCGACATCGAGGATATGGCACCCGACGCCCAGGAAGAACTCCTCACCTTCCTCAACGGCGAAGCTCGCCGCCGTGACCTGCTGTTTTTCGCCTCCACGCAAGCCCGATCCTGGGATCTGGCCTCCGTCCATGGAATCCGTCGCGAGTTGCTGATCCGGGTGAGTCAAACAGAAATCCGGCTGCCCGGAATCGCGACCCGAGAGAAAGACCTCCTGCGCCTTGCCGAAGATGTGACCTACGACACCGTTCGTCTCGAGGGACGTCGGGTTGCCGATCTGCGACTGGAAGCGGACCGCCTCGCAACCGAATGGCAATCCGATCGCGGCATCCCCGCCCCCCAGGACTACGACTTTGTGAGCGAATCTCTGAGCTATGTCTTGTGGCGCGAGAAGACCTCGATCGCCAGCCGAGCCCTGACGGCGCTCCCCCTCATCGCTGTGCCGGCCGAGGGAAGTTTTCGCGCCATCGCCAGAGTTGTTCGGGGGTTTCTGGAGGAGTCGCCGTCCGGGTCCGCTGATCAGGATCGAGACGACCAGCCAGTCGAGGCTGTCGAAAAGCGAGCTACCGGCGCCCGCATTCCCACCTCATGGACGCGACGAGAGGTTCTTCAGGCCTATTATAAAGCTCTCCTCCTCGAGGAAGAAGGCGATCTGGATCGAGTTGCCGCGCGAGCGGGGCAGAAAACAGCTGAAATCGCTCAGGAATTATCCGATCTGAAAATCCTGCCGAATCCGGAACCCATGACCGAAACGCCCCGGAAGAAATCTCCGAGTTTGGGGATTTCGTCTCACCCCGCGAAACCCGGGTCTTGATCGCGACGGCCTGCTGCGAGAAACTTCGGAACAGGCCCAATGCTATACTACCTTTCGACCCAGACATCTGGCGTGACCGAGGAAGAACCATTGTCATCATCCCCAATGAATCCGAACCCCGAGCAACCACCACCCACTGAGGCCACCCCTCCGAGGAATAAAGAGATGGATGATATTCTGAGACAAGCTGAGGCTCTGCTGCGTTTCTCTGGCGAAGTCGAGAACCGGATGGCCGAAAGTGGCCTTGGCGGTGTCGACGGGGTCATCGAACGCTACGTGCAGTTGCGCCAAGCCCTCGACAGGCTGAGCCAGCGAGAGCTCGATTGGGCCAAGACCGAAGTAGATCGGCTTATCGAGACACTGACCGAGGTCGCCACACAACTCGAACAATTACGCGCGATCAAGCTCGCGATCGTCGACCCGAACTAACTCGGCGCCATCGATACAGAAGATAGCCGAACCCCGCGCCCGTGGTATCGAGGAGAACATCCTGAGCCGCTCCGACTCGCGTCGGCACGAAACTTTGGTGATACTCGTCCAGTCCGGCCCAAAGCACGCAAATCGCGATTGTCTGCCAACCCAGAGCCGCGGAAGATCGCTCGGGCCGCGCCAGCGCCCGCGCGACCAATCCTGCCAGGATCGCGAACTCGGCCAGATGAGCAAATTTCCGCATGAGTCCATGTATATGATCCAGCGACTCGGGCTCCAGATAGGGAAATAGCGCACCCAGAATCGGCAGGAAAAATCCTCCCGTACCGTCGCCATCAAACCAGCCCGTCGAGAGCGTCCATATGACGCCAGCCCATAGGGCAACTGGCACCCACCGACTCAACCAGGAGGGTTCGGCAAGAAGCGCCCCGGGCGCGTCGCCCTCAGTTCGAGCGGTTGCCACTCGCCTGCAGGTCTTGCTCGATCGCGAAAGCGTAGAGGAATTGTTGGGGTGTAATTCCGCCTTTCAACATCCGACCATTGATAAAGATCGTCGGGGTCGACGCAATTCCGAGGGCGTTCCCTGCCGCGAGGTCGACCTGGATAGCATCTCGAGCCGCAGGCGAATCCACGCAACTCTCCAGAGCTTCCACGTTCATGCCGAGACTCTTGCCGATCGCGGGGATGGATTGTGGCGAAAGAGTTTTCTGGTTGGCAAAAAGGGCTCGATCAAATTCATGTCCCTTGCCGACCTCATGGGCACACCACGAAGCAAATGCCGCATCGCATGCCATGTCGTGAGCAGTTCCCTTGACCGCCGGGTTACAGTCGGGGTGCAGGGGGAAATTGCGGTGGTGAACCTCGATATTCAGATCACTCGCAGCGATCGCCTGCTCCAGATCAAAGAAGGATCGTCGGCAGTGAGGGCATTGGAAATCAGAGAACTCGACAACGGAGATATCCGCCGTTCCAGCCGAGACCCCCGCCGGCAGTGGATGCTCCATTACTGGCTGCGAGGTATAATACACATAGAATCGAGGGTCTTCGCGACGGATCTCGGATCCTGACGCCGCGGCGTCGAGAGCGGCCGGTGGCTCTTCCTGCGAGGCAACAAGCACCCCGATCGCGAGGAGAGCTCCGACTGCGGCGCCCCCGAGAATCGGCTTGGGCTGCCAGCTTTTGGGCGCACCCGGTTGCAACAGCCTAAACTGCCACGCGGCCACGGCAAAAAGCGCAAGAGCCGTTGCGTCGAGCGACAGGCATATCGGACACAAGACACCGATGAGGACGGTCGAAACCACGAGATAGTAAAGAGAAATGGCCAAGATAACGCCGCTGAGAGCCAGCAGATAGGTTGCCCGAGCGACTCGCTCGCGTCCCTTGGCCGCGAATGTCCAGACGGACAGGCCAAGCGCCATCAGCCATCCCAAAATGCCCCAGCTAGCGACCGGTGTCCCCAGAAACGTCGCGTGAGTACTTCCCAGCACGGCATCACAGGACATCTCCTGATTCACATCACAAAAACTTGAATACGCGCCCTGACTCGACGCGATCTCCTGATGGATGTAGAGACCGGTAACACCCAGAGCGATGCCCAGGATCGATAAAACAATAGCAGCAACAGGAAGCATGCCCGTTGAAGGCGTCGAGTCTGACACATCGGTATTCGGCCGCGTTTTTCCCATGGTAGGCCTGAATCCTATCGCTGGCACATCCTTACTTCAACCGCGATTCTGGGCGCTGCTCACATCCCTTCTGGTCGTCCTCCTGCTCGGCGCTCCATCGCCGGCCGCAGCCCAGAACCTCCTTCGGAACGGAAACTTCAGTCAAGGTACGGCCGAGAAACCCGCCAGCTGGATCTCGGACCTCTGGGCCAGAAACGTCGGAACCGAGTTCCGCTGGGAAGCCCCCGAGCAGGGACTTGGCATCGTCGTCATTGAAAGCCGGAAACCAAATGATGCCCGGTGGACACAAAGCGCTCGGGTGAAAGCGCGGACCTGGTATCACCTCTCCGGCTGGGTTCGCGGAAAAAATGTATCCGCTGCTGGTCTGGGGGCCAACCTGTCCATTATGCGTGGCTTTGATAACGCTGGCGGCTTGCATGGAGAAGATACCGGCTGGCGCAACGTCTCCATGTATTTTCGGACCAACCCCGGCGAAGAACTCGTCACCGTTGCCTGCCGGCTTGGCGGCTACGGACAGGAGTCCAGCGGCGAGGTGCAATGCACGGGAATTGACCTCTCCGAGGTCGGTGGTCCGCCGGCACATGCTGCCTTTATCTACGGCGACCGCAATCCTGAACAGGAAGCGTCGGGGATTCCCGCCGGCATGGCGATCTTGCTGCTTCTCGCATTCGCGGTGGTGAAATTCGGATGGCCGACTGCCGATACCCCAAAACCCGAACTCGGGATCCTTGCCGTCATTCTGGTTTTGATTCTGGTTGCGAAGGTCCTGATCGCCCCCCTTTATTCCTACAGGGTCGACTTGGGAACTTATGCGGCATGGGCTTCGCGGCTGGCCCAACTCGGACCGGCGAACTTCTACGCCTCAGGATATTTTGCCGACTACCCGCCCGGCTATATGTACGCGCTCTGGGCGGTCGGCGGGGCGGTCAAAGCACTCGGGATCGCATGGAGCAGCGCGACTGCCATCATCCTTCTGAAACTCCCTGCCCTGCTCGCAGACTTCGCGATCGCCTGGCTGACATATATTCGCCTGCGGCCTGGAGGCAAAAGTCTGGCATGGGGTGCCGCGTTGGCATTCGCCCTGAACCCGGCCCTGATCTTGAACTCGGCTGTCTGGGGGCAGACCGACTCCATCCTGTCCCTGCTGCTGCTGCTCGCGTTCCTCGCGCAGGGAAAACGACAATTCGAACTCTCCTTCGCATTGCTTGTTCTTGCGATCCTGACCAAGCCGCAAGCGCTTTTGGTCGCGCCGCTGTTTATTTTCTGGCCGTGGGGTTGGTGGCGCAGCGGTCGTCCCGTCACGACGGCTCTGATCGCACTGGCGACGACCTTCTTGATTGCCGATCCATTTCGCTCCGGCAGACCCTGGTCGTGGCTGATCGAACTGTATAGCGGTACCGCCGGAAATTATGCCGAGACCTCGGTCAACGCCATGAATCTGGC
>DLYX01000522.1 GCA_003447545.1 Deltaproteobacteria bacterium
TTGCCAGATGGCCCTCACGGTGGGCGCCCTCCTCCTCTGCCTGCTCGGAGCACCGACCAGCATCGCGGAGACTTCAGGCGAAGCCAAGCCCGAAACCTCAAATGATCTTCTCATCGGGTATTCTCTTCTCGACACGACACTCTCGGGCGAGAGCATGCTGAAATGGCTTTTGATGGTGCGACAAGCGACCTTTCAAAGCCCGGCAAAGGCCACCGAAGACCTGCTGACCCGGATCAGCAAAGCATCCGCGATTCGCAGCAAGGAACTGAAGAGGCTCCGGGAACTCGCACCTCAGGCGACTCGCAAGCCACCGCCAAGCCCCATTGGCGATGCGATCCAGGACGCGGCCAGCGAGGCTGGGGAGCACGAAATGCTCTTTCCCCACGGCGCGTTCGATATTCGCTTCCTGTTTCTGCAGGCGCAGGCAACACGCATGATTTCCGTAATGGCAGCCCAAGTCGAGAAGATCGATCCGAACACCGAGCGACAGGCCTGGCTCAAGGAGGTCAGCCGCGAGTACAAGAAATTCCGCGATGAACTGGTAGATTCTCTCTCGGAGTGCACCCCCAAGGATTGATCGGCGGGCAAACCGGAGGAGCGAAGGAACCCGGGAAGTGATACGCTTCGAAGATGCATCCCCTTCGTATCGTCAGCCTGCTTCCGTCCGCGACCGAACTGATCGCTTCTCTTGGAGCGGAAGATTGTCTGGTCGGGGTTAGTCACGAATGTGACTATCCCGTATCCGTCCAGTCACGCCCGCAACTCACTTCCAGCATTCTCGCCTCCGGCCTCAGTCCGGCGGAGATCGATACGGCGGTGGCGAAGGCCAAACTGGAGGAACGCCCTCTTTATCTCGTCGACGGCCCACGACTCGCCGCGCTCAAGCCCGATCTGATTCTCACGCAGGGCCTCTGCTCGGTCTGCGCCGTAACGCCCGATACCATCCAAAAAAGCCTCTCCCTGCTGCCACTTGGCGAGGCATGCTCCGCTCCCGTCATTTCTCTGGAGGCCCAAAATTTTGCCGGTGTTTGCGAGGATCTGACGACCGTCGGGGATGCGATCGGGAAATCGACCGAAGCCACCGCCTTGCGCCAGCAACTGGCGCGCCGCTGGGGGAGTATTGCGCAACCGGAGGTCGCCCCACGCGCCTTCCTGCTGGAGTGGCCCGAGCCGCCATGGACGGCCGGCCATTGGGTCCCCGAGCAGATCCTCGCCGCGGGAGGCCTCCCCGTTTTGGGCGAAGCCGGTGCAGCGAGTCGTCCCGTGACGCTCGCCGAGATCGCGGACGCCGATCCGGACCTGATCGTCTCCATTGCTTGCGGCTATAATATGAACCAGAACCGCGAAGTCGCGACGAAACTTCTCGAGAATCCGGACACGCGACAAATCCGTGCGCTCCGGAACGGGAAATTTTTCGCCGCCGATGCAAACGGCTACTTCAGCCGACCCGCGCCCCGTTTGGTCGATGGTGCCGAAATCCTGGGCGCTTTATTCCGAGAAGAAATGGAAAGCCCGCTGCTTGCGGGTCGATTGGTTCCGGTGATGCCGGACCAAAATTCCTGAGCATTTCAGATTTGTCTCACAACAGTCTATGCTCCCCGCCATGAACAAGAACTCAGTGTGGATTCTTTACATCGGCTGCGCTCTGGCCATCCTTCTCGGTAGCGGCGAGATCGCCACCGGTGCCTGGTGGCTGATCGCCATCCTTGCCGTCACTCATTTGGCCGAATTCGTCGTCAAACGAGACGTGATGGTTCGTGCGGGTGGATCCATGGGCAATCATTTCGTGCAGACGATGATCTACGGATTTTTCCACTGGAAGCCCATCGAAGACGGGCAAAACGCCGACAGCTGAAACAGCGGGCCGGCTGCATAAAAGTTCCCGGGCGTTCCCGCCGATACGGGCCGGGCCCCGCCAGCGAGTCTGCTCAATCCGCCGAGTATTCGTCCAGATGCGCGAGCAGGAGTTCGGAGACCTCCTCCGCAGCAGCCTCGGTTACCCAGTGATCGACGCCCTCGATGATGGAAAATTGATAAGGGCCGTCCACATAGTCCCCGGTCAGGTAGGCCGGATCCCGGCATAGAGCCGTATCCTCGGTGCTCCAGACATACATCGTGGGCACCGTCACATTTCCGATCCGCCCCCCGACGCCGCCGGATAAATCATTCTGCCGGTACCAGTCCAGAGCCAGTTTCAGCGCATCCGGCTCACGGAAGAGCGCGAGATACTCAGCGACAGCCTCCTCCGAGGAGGAAGTCCAGATGCCCCGAAGGATGGCGGCATCATTCGCCAGCATCACGTCCTGCGAATCGGGTTGGACAAAAAAGTCCATATAGGAGGAGGCTTGAAACTGGCATGAAGATGGGTCGTTTCGGGTCAAGGCGAATGCGTCGAGGTGCGGCACCGAGATGGCGGTCAGCGAGTACAATCTTTCGGGGAAAACAATTCCGACAAACCAGCTGACGGCGGCCCCCCAATCGTGGCCCACCAGATGAAACTGATCGTGTCCGAGGGCGTCGGCCATGGCGAGAACATCCGCACTCAGGTTCGGGAGGACATAGCTTCCCGGAGCCGTCGGCCGCGCCTCCGGCGAATACCCGCGCTGATCAGGCGCGACTACCCGATAGCCCGCCTCACCCAGGACTCGGATCTGCTCCACCCATTGCGCCGAGGTGGACGGAAACCCATGGAGAAGGATCACCAACTCGCCGGACTCCGGGCCCGCGACGCGCGCGCGGAAAGTCAATCCGTTCGCCTCCACTTCCGTCCAGGAAATTTCCCCCGAGGGAGCATCCCCGGCATTGGAACTGCCGCCACATCCCGCCAGACCGAGGCCGACGAAGGAAAGGATCAGAAGCGAAAGGATATTTTTGCGCATTCCATTGCCTGCCATGCGGGCTACCCTGGGGTCAACGCCGGCGCGGGCCATCGGGAGGCTTTCCTTCCGATCGGACGTCGGGAGGGGCCCACCGGCTCCTCCCGAGACTCGCTGGAGCGCCACGAAACGCCGGACTCTTCAGCCGCCCTTCGTGTAGGCCGCCCGCAATTCCTCAACGCGCTTGCGATTGACACCCATATCTCCGTAGCCGAGGCGGGACGCCGAGCGGATCGCAATTTGGTTTTGCGCCGGCTCCAGCTGGAGTTCGAGATCATCCACGTATCCCATCAGAGGGGTCGTCGACTCGAAATGCATGTAGTCCGCTGTCTCATTGATCAGCTCGGTTCGCGGCAAGCTCAGCGCCGCCGCCCGAGCCCTCGCAAAGGCTGCGGCCGGATCCCCGGTATAGGTCAGAGGAGCAATTCCATGCTGATCGTCGCTATCCTCACTGCAGACACAGTTCGGGCTCGAGGGGCAAGCGCGTAGACGACCATCGATCGCTCCGAGATCCGCAGGCCTCTTTCCAGCGCAGGAAAAGAGCGCCATCGCCGGGATCAACAAGAGAAGAATACCACTGAGGGAACCATTGAAATTCATCATCCATACAGTCTTTCATGGAAATCGACCCTGAGACAAGAAACAGGTAGCGTGAAACGAAGATGCCGGTATTTGCCTACCAAGGATTGAACGATGACGGGGCCAAGGTTCGCGGCATCCTCGAGGCCGATTCAGCAAAAGGAGCGCGATTTGCCCTTCGCGGACAGGGCATTTTCCCGACCGAAGTCCACGAAGAGGCATCCCCCGAGCAGCGCCGTCGCACGGGAGATGCCCGGATCTCCCAGCAGGAACTTGCGATCGTCGCACGACAACTGGCCACGCTATTTGCGGCAGGCATCCCCGCCGTGGAGGCGCTCTCGGCGGTCGGCGAGCAGACCGACAAGCCCGGGGTCGAAAAAATCATGCGTCAAATCCGCGACGCGGTGACTCAGGGCAGCTCGATCGCCGATGCGATGGCCGAGCATCCAGCGACCTTCCCGCCCATTTTTATCGGCATGATTCGAGCCGGCGAGGCCGCCGGTGCGATCGATCTGGTCCTCGAGCGCCTCGCTCAATACACCGAGACGCAAGTCCAACTGCAATCGCGCGTTCGGAATGCCCTCACCTACCCCATCCTGATGTTTTCAATTTCCGGGGCGATCGTCTTCTTCCTGCTGAGCTTCGTGGTACCGAAGGTCACGAAAATCTTCGCCGACAAACAGGAAGCCCTCCCATGGCCCACGCGTTTTCTGCTCTCGATCTCTCACATCCTTGCAGATTGGTGGTGGCTGATCGCGATTCTTCTGGTCATCGCAATCCTCGGGGCACTCGCGGCGATCCGACGACCCGAGGGGCGTCTCTGGTTCGACCGCAAGCTTCTCACCCTCCCGGTGATCGGGCCGCTGTTCACACAGATCGCGGTCGGGCGCTTCTCTCGCACCCTGGCGACGCTGCTTGCGGGCGGGATTCCTCTGCTCGAAGCCCTCGAACTCGCTAGTAATACATCGGGCAATACCGCCCTTGGTGCGGCCGTCGAAGAGGCCCGCATCGGCGTGCGCGAGGGCGAAAGTCTGGGAGATCTCCTGCAAGCCTCCGGCCTTTTCCCCCCTTTGCTGATTCGCATGATCGCTGTGGGCGAGCGCTCCGGTGAGCTGGAACCTATGTTGATTCGCGTAGCGGATGCCTATGAACAAGAGGTCGAGAGCGCACTGAGCGCCCTGACAAGCGTCCTCGAACCGGCCATGATGGTCATCATGGGAGGGCTCGTCCTGTTCATCGTCCTGGCCGTGCTGCTCCCCATCTTCGAAATTAATTCTCTAGTCGGGTAAAATAAAATCATGAAGAAAATACTTCGCAAGCAAGATGGATTCTCCCTGATCGAGATCATGGTTGTCGTCTTCATCATGGGATTGCTGGTCACGCTGGTCGCCCCGAGAATTCTCGGTCGAACCGATGACGCCCGCGCCACCAAGGCCGCGGCCGACATTCGTTCTCTGGAACAATCTCTCTCTCTCTACAAACTCGACAACGGCCAATTTCCGACGACCGAGCAGGGACTGGAAGCTCTCGTGATCCAGCCGACGAGCGGGCCTGCGCCGCGTCGGTGGCGAGCGTATCTGGACAACCTGCCAATGGACCCATGGGACATGGCTTTCATTTATGAGAGTGACGGGCGAGACTATCTCCTTCTCTCGTTCGGCGCCGATGCGGCCGAGGGCGGAGACGGTCCGGATGCGGATATCGATTCTCGAGACCTTGGGTGAAGCAGGAACGCGGATTCACCCTGCTGGAACTGTCGCTGGTTCTGGCATTGATCGGGCTTCTCGCGACCTTGATCGTGCCGCGGCTCGACGTGATCGGGGGAGCCGAACTCGACAATATCACCCGAAGGATCGCGCACCGGGTCCGCTACTTGAGGGAAGATGCCGCGCGACGCAACCTATGGGTGCGCATGGTGTTTGATCCGGCAACACAAACGCTTCGCATGGAGGAAGGGATTTCTACCGATGAAGGGTGGGCCTTCCTGCCCGGTGAGGGGCGGCTCTACCAGCCTCTGACGATCCCGGAAAACCTGCAGCTCCGCCTGCTCGGACCCGGCGTTCGGCCCACGGCCGCAGGGATGTCCAGCCTCGTATTTGCCGCGGACGGATTCGCTGATCCCGGAACTCTCGAGGTCTCCGATGACAGCGGCCGTGCCGTTCTGGTCTTGATCGAACCTGCGCGAACGCGACCAAGAATCGTCGACGCACCGCCGGAGGGCCGCGCCCGTTGATTCGACCCTCCTCACGCCAGAGCGGCTTCACCCTGCTGGAGGTCATGGTCGCGCTCGCGGTCATTGCAACCGCGTTCACAGCCCTGCTCGGCCTTCATGTGCGGAATTTGGAAACCATGGCGCGTGAAAACGCCTTTAGCCGCTCTCTGCTTCTGGCCGAGACGCTCGCAGCCGAGGCTGAACTCGAAGGCTATCCCGATCTCGGAACCACGCAGGGCGACTTCGCCAGCAAACTATCCGGGGAGGCCGCCGGTTTCACCTGGGAGCGGCAGGTCCGGGAATGGATGCTGCCGGGGACGCGTGAGATCACCATCCGGGTCGTGCCACCTCGCGGTGAGGAATCGGCGAGCGAATTGACGCTCTTCGTTTCGAGGAATGTCCGATGAATTTGCTGCAGCGGCACGAAGAAGGCTTCACCCTGCTCGAGCTTCTGGTTTCGGTGGCCATCATCGGCATCATCTTTGCGGCGCAAGTTGGTCCCTTCCAACAAACAATCGCCTCACGCGATATCGCGGAGCAGACCATCGAGGCGACGGCGGCCGCGCGCACCACGTTGGAGCGGCTCGCCGAGGAGATCACCGGGGCCGTTGCACCACCCGATGCGCGTGGCAATTTCGCAGTTCTCGACCGCAGCTTCGACCTGCCCTCAAGCGAGTTCCGCTTCGCGAGCACTGCAGCCAGACGCCTGCGTGGCGACCTCACGGACCCTGTCTCCTACCTCCGGTACCGATTGGAGGACGACCCCTGGGCGCCGGGCCGCCAAGTTCTGGTCAAGGAACAATTGCCCTCTGTCGCCGCCGAAGGTGTGGAGCCGGTATCAGCTGTAATCCTGGAAGGAGTCCGGGGATTCCGGGTCGAGGTGCTCCCTGGCCGATCCAGCGAATGGACGCGCACATGGAGTGCGGAGGGGACCCGCAGCCCGCTCCCGCGCGCGGTGCGCCTGACCCTCACGCTGGATGAAACCAACGGCAGCCCCGAACCCTACCGACTGACCGTGCGATTGCCGATGGGGCCTCGCCGATGAAGAGTAATGAACGCGGGATCGCTCTCGTCTCGGCGCTGCTTTCCGTGGCCCTTCTGACCTTGATCGTCCTCGAAGCCACCGATGCAGCCATGCTGCATAGTCACCTGGCACGCAACGCCGGAGACTCCTCTGCGGCAAGGCTGCTGGCTCGGGCCGCCGAAGAAGGTGGAAGCGCCTACCTCGGCCAGATGCTTCGCACCAGGGAGCCCACAACGCGCCTTTCGCTTTTACCGCTCTCGCTGGTGGTTCTCCCGCTCGGCGCCGGCGACGTCTCGATCCGCGTGGAGGACGAGGAAGGCAAATTGAACCTCAACCAGATCGCGGATCGCCCCCACCGAAGAGCTCTCGAGAAGCTGTTTGAAAGCCTCGAACTCGATGTGGCTCTTCTCGACAGCGTCGCTGTCTGGGTGGATGCCGACGCGGGGCCCGGCGAAGCGAGTCTCGCGGCAGGCACGTGCGCGCTTCCATTTCCGTGCCAGCCGCATGGCGGGCCCTTGCGCAGCCTCGAGGAACTTCGCCTGATTCAGGGCTTCGACGAAAAGACGATCGACAGCCTGCGCCCCTTTCTGACCGCCTATCGGCGTAGCGACGGACGAGACGGCCATCAGGGTATCAATGCCGACACCGCAAGTGCCCGGGTACTTGCCGCTGCGGGTTGCGAAGTCGATGAAAATTATCCCATGCC
>DLYX01000279.1 GCA_003447545.1 Deltaproteobacteria bacterium
GCGGGCGGGGGTGGGGGGGGGGGGGGGGTCGGGGGCGGGGGTGGGGGTGGGGGTGGGGGTCGGCGTCGGCGTCGCGGTCGGGGTCGGGGTCGGCGTCGGCGTCGGGGTCGGGGTCGCTGTCGCGGTCGCGGTCGGGGTCGGGGTCGCGGTCGGGGTCGGGGTCGGCCCGCAGCTTTGGTTCAAGACTCCGTCGTCGAAAAGATCGCAGGGGATGCCAAGCGATGTTGCCACTTCCAGCGATTCGCAGACTGCACAATCGATGCGTTGGTCCAGACAGCTCGCCCAATCACCCGCGCCTCCCGGACACCCGCTCACGCCCGGAAAAGTGGCCCCGAGATCGACGTTGCGACGCACGCAGAGTCGATCGACGATTTTTTCAACCTTGCTTTCGCAGCGCCGCTGAAGACTCCCGTTCGCATCGGGCTGACCACCGGCCGCGCTGGCCATACAATCAGTGATCAGGGCGGACCCGTCGCCCACGGCCCGCAGGCTCGTCGCCGCGCACTGGTCAAACGCCGCCAACTTCGCCGCAACGCACTTCTGTGCCGTGGTTACCACTTTACCCTGGCACTTTGCGGCGAGCGGGTTGATACGCGACCCGGGTGTCTGGAAATTTATCGATCGGCGCAAGACCACCGCGCTGTCGAAATCTGCCCCGAGCAGGACCGAAAATAACTGCGTATCCAGCGCCCCGGCCGCGGCGCTCATCGCGCCACTGAAGCTCGCCCCGCTGCCGGGCGACCAGGGCTCACCATCGAGGTCGGGCACGGCAAATGCCGGCAGACTCTCGCTGCGGCAAGCGGCAATCTCGCTTCCCAAAGCCTTCGCCGTAACCCGGGCGATCTTGCCGCGGGGGTCATTTGCGCTGCAGGCGGCGAGAGTCGGCGGAAATCCAAGCCTCCCGTTCGCGGCCAACGCGAGGCATCGCCCGCTTTCCTTTCCCTCCATCGAGACAACCTTCGCGTAGCCCTTGCGAAGTGCAGAGAGACAATGATTTTCGGCGGCGGCGGCCCCGACAGTCATGATGTGCACGAAGACCAAGATTGTCAGGAGGGACAAGCAGCTCAGTCGTGGCAACGGCGTCTCGGGGCGTGAGAAAACTCGAACCCTGAGGCCTGCGTTACCAGGTTTCCATGTGAAAAATGGAGACACTGGCTGTATTTAGAGCAGAACAACTCCTCTGATTGCAACACAAAACCCCGGTGCCCCGAAGGAGGTTTCGTTCCGGATGCCCCGCCCCCGGAACGAGCTGGTATTTCCGGCGCGACCACAACCAATAACCGCGAGGCAGATGACTCCGAATCGGCCATGGAGCGCAGGGCCAGCTGTTCATCTCGGAAAGGCGCTCCTATCTTCGGAGCCCGGATCTAGTCGGCGTGATCTGCTCGCGGGTCGATTTCGAGGTAGCGACTCAATCGGGCCGTCAGCCAGTAGAAAGGCAGCGTATCGATCAGCGCAAAGCTGAATTTAAACATATATCCCGTGAAGATCAGGGTCCCGAGCTGCACCGCGAGCGGGGCCTTGTCTGTCAGAATGGCGTCGAGGCCACCGAGCGACCATGTGATCAAAATCACAGCCGAGCTATCGACCAATTGGCTGACCATCGTGGATCCATTGTTGCGCAACCAGAGATGCTTGCCCTTGGTCACCCTCTTCCAAAAATGAAACATATAGACATCGGTGAATTGCGCTGTGAGATAGGCAATCATCGATGCGGCTACGGCTCCGAACGCAAACTTCCGGACTTCAAAGAACACGGGCACTCGGCCAGCTGCATCCGCTACCGGAAGACTATTGGCGGGATCGATGGTCTCGAAACCGGGCAGGATTCCTCCCAGCCACAGGATGAAAACCACCCAGGCGTTCAACAGGACGCCAGTCCATACGACCGCATTCGCCCGTGCCTGACCATAAAGCTCGCAGATCAGGTCCGTGCAAAGGAAAGTGACTGGATAGGGCAGAACACCGACGGCCACAGCGAAGGTCAGCGTTCCGAAGGCCATTGTTTCCATCTCGCCCAATTTTATAAACCGCAGGATGCCCAGGATGTTCAACATCGCCAGCGTACCCAAAAAGATCCCGGCGAGGACGAGGAACACTCGTTCGCGGCGGGCGTGCAGCGGAGACGCCTCGATCGGATGCAACGCCATCAGGAGTTCTCGCCATGGAATTTCAGATTCATGAGAAAGCAAATGACTGGTTTCGCACTCCAAGTCCAGCCTCCGCAGGAGACAAACGAAATTGCTCACTCGCAAGATCGAATCTATAAATCGCGACTGGAACGCTCGCGATTTGCGCGCAATCCGTACCCCAAGCTAGAATGCTTGCCGGTTCTAGACTGCGGGCTTGGAGGAGAGCAAAATGATCAAGATTTCAGGATTGAGAATGAGCAATTACTACAGCCTCACCAAGGCCGTATTGATTGAAAAAGGCATCGACTTCGAGGAGGTGAAACAACCACCTTCGCAAAAGTCTGACTATCTGACGAAATCTCCGATGGGGAAAATGCCCTATATCGAAGTGGACGGCCAATATATGTCCGAGTCGCTCGCCATCACGAGTTTTCTGGAGCGTGCCTACCCGACACCCGCCCTGCTTCCCGCCGACCCTTTCGCCGCAGGTAAGGTTCTCGAACTTTGCTGCCACTGCAAGCTCGACGTGGAGTTGGTCGCGCGACGCTGCCTGCCCGAATTACTGTTCGGCAAACCGGTCAGCGACGAGACCAAGGATCAGGTTCGGGCCGACCTTCCCAAGGGAATGTCTGCCATCCGAAGCCTGTTTCAGGGTGCCCCTTACGCAGCGGGTAGCGAGATAAGCCTCGCCGATTTTTACATCTTCTACTGCTTGGGCATTGCGAGCGGGCTTGCCAAGGCTGTGGTCGGCATCGATTTACTGGCAGAGGATCCCGAGATCCAGAAACTCCTCGAGCGACTGGCCGAACACCCCAGCATCGCCCGGGTCACATCGGAAGCGGCGCCCAAGCCGAAGGGCTGAAATCGCTCCTGCCCGAGTCCTGCATGCTCGGGCTTCACCTAGGATTCGTCGGCCTTGCAGGCCGACGGCCAACCTTCCTCATCCCAGTCCATGCGCCGGATATTCAAAATCGACTCATAGTCTCGCTCACGATCATAGGCGTGATGGACGAGGTAATCGTAACCGCCCTCGGAATAGACGTCCGCATGACCCGTCCCGATCATCGTCCCTTCTCTCTCGATCAGAACGGTACCGCCATCCTCCATCAGGGAGACGCCATCTCGATCAACATAAGGTCCCTTCAAATCGCGTGAGCGGCCAACCAGGATCTTGTACTTCGTATTCTCACCCTGACAGCAGCGATTGTGCGATAGAAAGAGATAGTACCATCCATTGCGATGGATGATGTAGGGCCCCTCGATAATCGGATCGGGTTGCAAAAGATCGCGGGCGGCCAAGGTCACAAAATCTCGAGGATGCTGCGTCGGAGCAAAGGTCTTTGGATCGATCTCGGCAAGGAGCAAACCGCCAATGGTGGACCCGAAGACCATCCACGGCTTGCCGTCCACATCGATGAACAGATGGGCGTCAATGGCGTTGTAGTAGGCTTCATCCTGACCACAGATGATGTCGATCCCCTCAAAAAGAGGGGTCGATCGAAGGAGTAAACCGTGGTCGACCCACTCGTAGTTCGGGTCCTCGGGATCCAGGGTCTTGTTGGTCGCCACCCCCGTCCCTGCGTTGCAAGTGCCACCGATATGACTCTGGTAGTAGAGCACCCACTGCCCGTCATACCAGGCAATATCCGGCGCACCGATATGATCGGGCGTCACCAATTCCTCGTAAGCCCATTCAGGCAAGGCATCGAAAAGCCGACCGGACTCCGTCCATGTCCGCATATCATCAGAGCGGTAAAACGAACCCAGAGGGCTGGAGGAATAAATATAATAAGA
>DLYX01000461.1:0-1800 GCA_003447545.1 Deltaproteobacteria bacterium
GATAGATTTTTTGGTCGTAGGTTCGTGCACTGAGCGCATTGGTATGATTGGTGCGGTCGACCCAATCCGCGATGAAGGGGAAATGAGTCCGCAGGAAATAGCCCGGGACGGGATCCCGATACAGATGCGGATAGAGCGGTGCCATCAGCGCGAAATCCGCCAGAGTTGGCTGTCCGCCGAGGCAGAAATCATGTTCTGCGAAATGGTTGTCGAGAACCTCCAGGATGCGCACCATACTCAAATCCCAAGCGCCTTCGGTTTCGGGTGTCACGCCGAGCGCTTGAGCTCCGGCGTAGGTGCCTATGGGCCTGGTGCGCGCATGGGATAATCCGAAGAGGACTTCGAAGAGGTTTTCGCCCGCAGCGAGCCGCTCTCGTGCATTTTTGGTCTGGCTGTCACCGGAACCCCATTGCAAGGCATTGTAGCGCGCGTGATTGGCGCTGACGTCTGGCAGGGTGTGTCGCCAGCGTTCCCAGAATCCGAGCGGCAACATCCACTCATCCGCCAGAAGTTCGATGATCCAGACGGCAAGGCATTGTCGCGGGGATTTGATGGGGTCGGGGGCTACTGCCGGTGTGGGGTGTGCGCGCTCGATCTCATCAATGATTTCGCTGGAGTCCTGAAGGAAGGTTCCATCCGGTTTCTGGAGTTGTGGGACGGCCATGGTTCCGGTCGCCGGCAACAGGAGTCCGGCCAATAAATCGTTGGTGGCGAGGATATCCTCGAAGCCCTGCGGCACCCCACCGAGCCGCTCCTTCCATCGCATATAGGCGCGGACTTTCCCGGAAAAATAACTCAGTTCCCACGAGAAGAGTCGATAACCATTTCCGTCCGTCATATGCCGTCCTCGGTGGCCAGGTGGATGTCGAGTCGAGAGGCTTCACCCGGCACGCCGATGCGCAAGGGAAATCCATAGAACCCGGTTCCACGATGCACGTAGAGTCGCGATCGCCCTCGCACGAACAAGCCATTATCGGGCCAGCGCGTTTTGGAAAGTACGGTCCAGTCGATTCCGAGACTGATCAAGCCAACTTGTCCGCCGTGCGTATGTCCGGAGAGGACGAGGTCAACATCATTTGCTGGAACATGGTCGAACGCGGCCGGATCGTGCAGCAGGAGAATGCGTGCGTGGCCGGCGCGGCGAGGGCAATTTTCGAGAAGTGCGGGGATTTGTTCGCTGCGAGATTTGCCGCGCCAGTCCGCTCCGACCAACTGTACGGGCCCCGCAGGCGTTTCCACGAGAGCTTCGGCATCATCAAGCAGACATACCCCGGCAGATTCGAGAGCCGAACGGACTTCGGCCGGCCATTCGTGATCGTGGTTGCCGAAAATGGCGAAGCATTGGCCGGGGAGGCGCCTCAAGGGCGCGAGAGAGCGTGCCAGTGCTCCCGGGCTTCCGGCCCCTTCCATGGTGAGGAGGTCGCCGGTGATCAACACCAGATCGGGGTCGAGATCGATCAATTTTTCGATCCGATCGCGCAGCCGATGAATGGGTTGCCATGGCCCCAGGTGCGGATCGGTGATCTGCACAACGCGGAGCACGCCTGTCTCTCTGGGCTTGGCGGATTTTAGCGAATTGCGGGTCGCCTCAGCGCGGTGGAGCTGGTTGGATTCTTCTCCTGCCAGAGAGAAAGTGACGATCTCCCATCGAGCGCCGCGGGATGTGGATACCGATGCGAGGGCGATCGCGGCCGGAATCAGATCCAGCCAAATCATCGACTGGCGCAGCTCGTCGGCACCGAGAAGAGCCAGCAGGAGTCGCAGCGGGAGCAGGACCAGGAGCCAGGGTACGGATAAAGC
>DLYX01000461.1:2097-15673 GCA_003447545.1 Deltaproteobacteria bacterium
ACCAGGAGCCAGGGTACGGATAGCGCTCCTCCGGCCATGAACGCCATGCCGGGCATGCTGATCCCGCGGCGGAAGGCGGGAGTCCGGAGGCGCGGTCGTGCGAGGGCGATCATATGGGTTGCGGTAGCGGCGAGGCCCCAGGCGTAGATCAGAGAGGCCATCTCGGCGAGTCCGGGGGATAGAATGCCGTGAATTCGCGTGAAGACGATACAGGCGGCGGGCAGCGAAAGCACCAGCGTGATCAGCGAATAGATTCCATAGGGACGGCCCCGGGCGCGCAGTGCCACGAGCGGCACGGTCAGCATCACCGCGATTGTCGCAAAAATCAGGAAAGGTACGGGCATCTCGAATCTCCAGACAACCTTTGCGGACGGAATGCTGCAAGCACTGAGATAGGAATCAATCGGGCAGAGAAAAAGGCTCCAGACCGCAGAGCTCTTCGCTGATCTCCCACAACCGCCGGGCTGTTTCCGGATCCTTTGCGAAGGCCTTGGGTTTGCTGATCCGGCGATTGGCGAAGTAGAGGCCGGACGTGTCCGAGAGGGAATCTGCCATGGCGAGATGAAGCGAGGTTCGCGCACCTTTTGCGGGTGTTTTCAGAACGAACATGGCGACGGGACGAATCAGGTTGGCCAGCCAGCTGGTATTATTGGACCCCAGTCCGGTGCTGACACCCCCCGGATGCAGGCTGTTGGCTGTAACCCCGGTTCCTGCGATCCTCCGAGCCAACTCGCCGGTAAAGAGAATATTGCAGGCCTTGGAGGCTCCATAGGCAGAGATGCCGCTGAAATTTTCGAAAGGCTGCAGGTTTTCGACGTCGAAGCTGACGAATTTATGGGCATGAGAGGCGACGTTGACGATTCTTGCGGGGGCGGATGTCAGCAGGCGGGGCAGGAGGAGGCGGGTGAAAAGGAAATATCCCAAATGATTCACCCCGAAGGTCGACTCGATGCCGTCCTGCGTCTCTTGCCGGTCGAGCACAAAGACGCCGGCATTATTGATCAGGCAATCGATTCGAGGATAGCGCGTGAGGATTTCTTCGGCAGCACTGCGGATAGAAGCGAAAGAGGCAAAATCGCAGAGGATGATTTCTGCCGGCACCTCCGGGGCCTCGATCAGCAGCCGCTCCCGAGTCTCTTCAGCCTTGGCCGCATTACGGGCAACCAGAGTCACATGGGCTCCGGCTTTTGCGAGTCCAATCGCGGTCGCCTCGCCGATGCCTGATGTCGCGCCCGTCACAAGGCAGCGCTTTCCTTCCACGTTCCACTTCGAAGCCATCCTCTGATCCTAGCCGGGAATGTGGGCCATGGGAAAAGGAACCCGATAAAACTGGATGCATATATTGCTCTTGCGGGTGGTCGAAGGATAGACCGGATTCGTGCCGACGAAATATCTCTCATGGGACGACGATACCGCGCTGCGATATCTGCATGCCGGGCCGACCACGCCGCCGGATGTCGTCCCGGACTGGACTCGCGGGGCTACCGTGGTGTTTCTTCATGGGGAAGGTGGCAGCGCCTCTCATTTCGATCCCCAAATGGCGTTCTTCGGCGAGAGCAACAGCCCGCTGGCTCTGGACCTGTTCGGTCACGGGCGGTCGACCGGGTTGACCGGGGCGGGGGGGATCGAGGCCTCCGCCATCTTGTTGCTCGGAGTCCTGAAGAGATTGTCCACGCCGCCAGTGGTTCTGGTGGGGCATGGCTCCGGGGGCCATATCGCCTTGCGGGCAGCAGCCATCGGGCCCGACCAGGTGCGGGCGGTCGTCACGCTGGGGGTCGGGGAATCCAGTGAATGGCCGGAGGCGGAGTTCTCCAAGTTGGAGGCCGTGGTGGCTGGACGAACGGGTCAGTTCTTTGACACGCCATTTTTTGCTCCGGAGACATCGCCGGATGTGATGCGAGCCTTCTGGGGCGGCATGTTGCAGACAGATCCTCGTGTTCGGTTGGAGGACCTTCGCGATTTCCGATCCTATCGATCGGAAGGACGCTTGCCCTCATCGAGTCTTCCCGTTCGCATTCTGAGGGGCGCGTCAGATGCTCTTTGTTCTGCTCCGGGTGCGGCGGCCTTGGCGGCAGCGTTGGGGGCTTCGGTCACGGAAATCCCCGACGCGGGACACGTGCCCCAGCTGGAAAACCCGGCCGCCGTTCACGAGGCAATTCTCGAGGTGTCCGGATGAGTTTTGCCGGAGGGATTGCTGTTGTGGGCGCATTTGAACACCCCACTCGTTTCGCACCGAATCGCACCGCCTACCAGATCGCCGCCGAGTCGGCTCGGGGAGCGCTTGCGGACGCGGGCCTGACGTTGGGGGATGTCGATGGCTACGCGACCAGCGGTGTCGGGCCCATGGGTGTTCTGTCCATGTGCCATCACCTGAATTTACAGCCCGATTGGGTGGACTCCACAAATATCGGCGGCTCCTCCTTTGTCGCGCAGGTCGCGAATGCGGGCGCGGCGATTCAGGCGGGTCTGTGCACGACGGTGTTGATCACTTACGGGAGCACTGCTGCTTCAGATCGTTTTGCGGTCGGTACCGGGGGCGGGATGAGCGGGGACCCCACGGATGCATTCGTCTTGCCCTATGGGCCGACCATTGTCGGCGCATACGGAATGGTCGCACAGCGTCATATGCACGAGTTCGGAACGACAGCCGAACAACTCGCGGAAGTTGCGGTCACCATGCGGAACCACGCCGCTCTGAACCCACGAGCCAAGTACCGCAACCGGATCACTGTCGAAGATGTTCTGGCCTCGAGGATGGTTTCTTCCCCGCTGCATCTTCTGGATTGCTGTCTGATCTCGGATGGCGGCGGGGCATTGGTCGTGACTTCGGCCGACCGCGCGCGCGATTTGCGCCAAAAGCCCATCCCCGTTCTGGGTAGTGGTCAGGCTGTGCGCCACTCCGGAACCGGTCACCGGGACCTCGTCGATATCGCTGCCCGACAATCCGGGGCTCATGCGTTTGCGCAGGCGGGGCTCGTTCCGAAAGATATCGATTTCTGCATGATTTATGATTCCTTCACCATCACCGTCCTCGCGACGTTGGAGAATCTGGGTTTCTGCCCGATGGGGGAAGGTGGTTCCTTTGTCGAAAACGGTGCCATTGGTTTGGGCGGTCGCCTTCCGCTGAACCCTGATGGTGGCGGACTTTCTTCCAATCATCCGGGGATGCGAGGGATCTTTTTGGTGATCGAAGCGGTTCGACAGTTGCGCGAGGAAGCCGGAGATCGACAGGTGGCGGGTGCGCGGACGGCTCTTTGCCATGGCACCGGTGGTTGGCTTGGGGTGATGCACTCCGGTGCCACATTGATTCTGGGAGAAGGGTAGGTCGATGTCGGAGCGTCCATTACCGCGAGTCGACGAGGAGTCCCGAGGGTACTGGGAAGCTGCCCGACGTCATCAGCTTCTTCTCCAGCGCTGCCGGGCTTGTGGGGCTTATCGACACCATCCACGGGCGGTTTGTCCGAGTTGTCTCTCCTCGGAAGTCGAATGGGTGGTTTCTGCCGGGCGGGGCGAGATTTATACGTTCACGGTCACCTACCAAAACCAGTCCCCCGGTTTTGCTGGCCGCGTCCCCTACGTGCTTGCCTATGTCCTTTTGGAAGAGGGCATCCAGATTCTGACAAATATCGTCGATGCCGATCCGGCGGAGATCCGAATCGGTCAGGCGGTTCGGGTCTGTTTTGAGGATCTTGCGGAAGAGATCTCGATTCCTGTTTTTCGGCTTCTTTAGTGCAGGATCCGTCTGTCCGGGTTAGGTTGATCGAAAGATGATCCTCGATCTTCATGTGCATTCGGAACTGTCCGACGATAGTCGCGCCGGCGTGGAGACTTATCTCAAGGTTTTGCAACGCAAACGGGAGGAACGCCCTCTCGACGGGGTCGTTTTGACGGAGCATCGTCAGTGGAACGAGGAAGTCGACTATCGCCCTCTCGAGGATCAATACGAGATGAAAATCTTGCGGGGGGCCGAAGTCGAAACGGATTACGGACACGTCCTGCTTTATGGAGTGACTCCAGAGATCGCTTCACGGTTCGATTTTGCGGATGTTCGGCTGCCCGCCCAGAAGTTGGTAACCGAGGTCGAGGCGATGGGCGGCGTAGCGGTGCCGTGTCACCCGGGTCGAACGAATATCGGTCTATGTGCGCATTATGAAGACAAACCGCCGCTTGAGGGCGTCTGCGCTGTGGAGGCCATCAATGGTGGCAGCCGGGGCGACGAGGATGCACAAACCGCGTTGTTGATCGAAGAGCAGGGGTACGCGAGTTTTGGTGGAAGCGACGCTCATCTGGTGGCCTTCATCGGCCTGTGTGCGACAAAATTTCAGGATCCGATCGATACGGAGCAAGACCTGGTCGCAGCGCTGCGTGCAGGCCGATGCAATGCCGTCGATTTTCGCTGAGAAGGGATAGTGATGGCGGAAAATTCCGAAAGCGACCGCAGTGCAGGAGAACCAGTTCAGCGCCGTGGTAAAGATGCTTCCAAGCCGTACGGAATTTTTCTGCGGACCCTTGGTTGGCTTCTTTTGAAGTTGGGAGGATGGACGGTCACCGGGGAACGCCCCAAGGCCAAGCGCCTGGTTGTCGTTGCCGCACCCCATACCTCGAATTGGGATTTCGTTTGGGTTCTGGCATTCGCGACGCATTACCAGCTGCGCATCTCATGGTTGGGAAAGAACACCCTGTTCAAAGCCCCGTTTGGAGGCTTTATGCGCTGGCTGGGAGGGATTCCTGTCTATCGCCAGAAAAAGACGAATCTCGTGGACGAGTTGGTCGAAACCTATGGGGAGTATGAAGCTCTGGCACTCACGGTTCCGCCCGAGGGAACCCGGGGACAGGCCGACTATTGGAAATCAGGCTTCTATCATATCGCCAAGGGAGCCGGAGTGCCGATTCTCCTGTCCTACCTTTGCTACGAGAACAAGATGGGCGGGTTTGGTCCGGAACTATGGACGTCGGATGATGTGCGCGCGGATATGGACAAGGTTCGGGCTTTCTATGCGGGCAAAGTCGGCAAACGTGCGGATCTAAGCTCGCGGATTCGATTGCGCGAAGAGGACGCGGCAGCCTCAGCCCCGGTCGAGCAGTGAGGGGTTGAACACCTCGGGCGGGCCCGGGTAGGGGTTCTTCTGACGAGCGGGGCAGCCTGCCAGCAGGAAGGTCATCACCACAACGAGGACCAGAGCCGTCGGTTTCTCGGAGCACGCGATCCTTTCCCCAAGGCAAATCATCGATCGCAACATTGTGCGTGAATATACACGTCGGACCATCGGGAAGGAAGGTTTGTCGGTATACCGCCGGCACTGATTATCTCCTGTATCTGGACAATCCAGCTCATGAATGAGTGGATCAGGAGCCCGTCGAGCGTTTCTCGGCTTGAGGGTCTCGATCGGGCAAGCAGGCTGGCAATCGTCATTCCCATGGATAAGGTTCGGACGGGCGCACGCTTCTTGTGGAAGAAGCCTCTCGGCCGAGAGTGCAGGGATGGAGGGAAACTTTGTGGGTGGTCTTCGGGGCAGGAATCTGAGTGATCGAGCAGAAGCGGCCGGTTTGCGGCTTCTGCTAGGGACTCTCGGTGGCCTGCCGGAGCCCTTGTCCGTGGGGTTGGCCTCCGGCGTTTCGCGAGGTGCGATGCGCTTTCTCGAGCGGCTCCATGGCCTCGGTTTGGCCAATTTGGAGATTGCCTTTCCCGAAAAGGACGATGTCTGGCGGGAGGCGACTCTGCGCGATTCTTTTGATAATTTGGGCCGTCTTGCCGGCGAACTCGCACACTTTTCGGAACTGAACACCGGCAATATTCGGGATCGCGTCGGTTTTGCTTCGCCGGCGGACGAGCAGCGCTGGCGAGAGGGCGTCGTTCAGGGGCCATGCGTGGTCGCGACCGGTCATTTTGGTAATTGGGAAATGTTCGCGCAGGCTCAGGGGTTTCTCGGGCACCCGATTTCGCTGGTCTATCGCCGATTCAAGAACCCGCTGGTCGAAGCGCAGATCGCGGCGATCCGCAGTCGTCCGGGAACTCGGATGCTCGCCAAGCGATCGGCTGCCCGGGAGTTGTTGCAGCGCCTCCGTGGTGGCGAACTCGTCGCGCTGCCGATCGATCAGCACGAACCAGCGGGGCATGGTTTTCCCGTGCCGTTTTTTGGCCGGCCGGCCTCAACCACGCTTGGTCCGGCACGACTGGCACAGCTGGTACAGGCACCGCTTCAAGTGGCGGTGATGGCGCGAGTCGGCCGCACGAATCAGCACGAGATCATCGTGCAGGAGCCGATCGCTCCGCCGCCCAAACGCGACAAGGATCCGGCTCTGCTGATTGAAATGATGACGAAGGTGAACGCCTCCTACGAAGATTGTATTCGCCGATATCCGGGCCAATGGCTCTGGATGCATCGTCGCTGGCGAGGCTGAGGCCTTTGTCGGCTCGCGGATCTCCTGATAAGCAAAATCCATGGCTACAGCGGCGAAGCGAAAGGCAGGGGGGGAGGCGGGAAAGCCTGCTCGGGGTTCTTCCTCCGACGAGCTCGCTCTTCTCCGCAAAGAGGTCGAAGGTGCCGAGGCGAAAAAAACGCGGGCTATCAATCGAGCCACCAAGGCGCTGCGCGTCGAGAATGAGGAGCTGGAGGCTCACCTGACCCATGCGGTCAAGGAAATCGGTCATTTGCGATTCGTTCTGGAAAAGGTGGTCAGTCTCGAGAGCGAATTGCGCTCACGTGATCAGGAGATCCAGCGGCTCAAGGATGAAATCGTGCGCCTCGAAGCGGCAGTGGCCAGTGGTCGGCCGACGGCGCTCGCGGCGGCGGCGGCGGCCGGTTCTACCGGCTCTCGGGGGATGGATGCCCTCCTGGGTCGCAAGCGCGCCCCGGGCTCCTGACCACTTTCGACCGAGATTTCCAACCGATTTTCCGCCGACTTGTCGACAAAATAGCCGTGCCAGTCGACTTCCAACCTCCGGGGGCGAAAATCCGGAACAGCTGATAGGTTGGCAGCATGGCTATGGACTCCAATCCGATTCTCGCACCTTCATTTTTGGGCACGGCCGCACCGGGTGTGCATGTGCTTGGTGGCATGGGCAACGCACTTTCCGTGGAGATGGAGCAGGGGGTCCTCCAGCTCGACACCGGGAATTCCGCCGAGAAGGCACGCGAGATGTTGGATCGTTTGCGGGAGATCACCGAGGCGCCAATTTTTGCGATTGTCTATTCGCATGGTCATCTGGGGTACAACGATGCGATCGCGACCTGGTTGGAACATTGCGAGGAACGAGGTGATCCTCGGCCGCGCGTGATTGCCCACGAGAACCTTGTGACTCGCTGGAAGCGATATCGCGAGACTGAAGGGCTGCAAAAGTTTTTTGCCGAGATCCAGCTCCGGCTACCTGTGGGAATTCTCGGCGATCATCCTCTCACCTTGGAGATGCCCAACGAGACTTTTACCGACGCGATGGTTTTCGATGATGGCAATCGACGTGTCGAGCTGCTCTGGGCTCCCTCGGAAACCGACGATGCAGTGGCCCTTTGGTTGCCGCAAGAAAAAGTTCTCTACGGGGGAGCGGCGGTCACACCGAATATCCCCAATATAGGCACACCTCTCCGCACCCAGCGCTATGCGGTGCGATGGGCCGAGACTCTTGAGAGACTGGCTTCGCTGGACGCCGAGCTGATGGTCATGGAATTTGGGCCCTCGGTGGAAGGAAGCGAAAAGATTCGTACCGTCTTGCTGTCCATGGCCGAAGCGCTGCGATGGGTGCGGGAACGAGTGGTCGAGGGCCTCAATGGGGGGATGGGGATCGAGGAAATTCTTGCCGGTATCGAGTACCCGGAAGCCCTTTTCGGCCTACCCTGGATGACGCCAACCTATGGACATCCCGATTTCATTGCGCGGGATATTTTCCGTTCCGAGACCGGATGGTGGGACCGAAATCCGACGAACCTGCATCCGGCGACCCCGGATGCGTCTGGCCGGGCGATCTTGTCGGCAATTGCCGACAAAGGCGCGGTTCTTGCCCGTGCGCAGGAGTTGCTCGATGCAGGCGAACCGCAATTGGCACTGCACGTGATCGATTTGCTCGCGCTCGCCCTGGGCGACACCGCCGAAGTCATCGACGCTCGCAAGCTCAAGGCTCGACTTTGCCGTATTCTGGCCGAGGAGGCCCCGAGCTTTGTTTCCCAAAGCCTGTATATATCCAGTGGACGAATTTTGAAGCGCGGCGCCCCGCATCCGACGGGTATCCGTTGATATCTTCGAAGCGCCCTCCCCTGAATTTACAACATGAAAAAAACGCGATGAAGACTGCCAATCAATCTGCACAACCGAAAGTTTCGACCAAGGAGAAAATCCTCGCCGCCGCGCAGGAAGTTTTTTCCGAAAAGGGTTTCAAAGGCGCCTCCACGCGTGAGATCGCGGCTCGCGCCTCGGTTAATATTTCGAGTCTCCACTATCATTGGGATTCGAAGGAAGTTCTTTTTACGGCGATCCTGACCCAGGTGCAGGACCAGTTGGTATCGCGACTGACGGATGTCGTCGGCGATCGCACCCCGGAGACGCCTGTCGAAGCGCGTCGCACCGTCGAAGTCGCTATGGGTGCTGCCTTCGATTTCTTTGCTGAAGATTTGACGGTTCCGCGCTTGCTGATGCGAAGGATGATCGACGGGACCGAAGACATGAGTGAGGGCGAGCGCGAGGCGCTCGACAACTCCTGGTCGACTTTCCTCGATTGGGTGCGAACCTTCACGGGCGGCAAGGTGGATCCGGCCGAAGCGACCTTTTATATGGTAACCATCCAGTCGGTTGTTCTGGTCTTGATGTTGGACAGCCCGATGGTTTCTGCGGCTGTCGGCGGCGCTGTCGAGGAAGATTCCGTTCGTCAGGAATTACGCCAGCGCGTAATTGCACTGGTCGAAAAACTTTTCGATGTGGACGAAGCCTCGGGAAGGTCATTTTGAAAGCTTTTGTCACCGCGCCGTTTGCGACGGATCAGCTGGAGCGGCTGGGGAGCATCATGCCGTTTCATCATGAGGATTGGCGCGAGACGAAGAATATATTCTTCGAAGGAGCTGCATTCGCGGAAAGGCTTCGTGCGGAAGGTTGTGATGTCATCATCACTGAAGCCGACGAAATTCGGAAGGAACTACTCGACCTCGTCGATATAAAGATGATCGGAACTTGTCGCGGTAGTCCGGTGAACGTGGACCTCGACGTGGCTGCGACCCGCGGTATACCTGTCTTCCATACGCCGGCTCGGAATGCCGAAGCGGTTGCGGATATCACGCTCTGCTTTATGTTGATGATCTTGCGCCATATCCATCCGGCCATCGAATGGGTAAAGTCCGACCGGTCGTCGCTCCCGGATGCGAACGAGTTCATCACGATGTACGACGCGATGACAGGGTCGGAGTTGCACGGACGAACGGTCGGCTTGATTGGTTTCGGCGCGATCGGCCAGCGAGTGGCGCGTCGGGTGCAGGCATTTGGTGCTCGAGTCGTTGCTCACGATCCGCATGTAGCGGAAGCGGTTTTCGAGCAAAACGACGCTCGCTGCGGAAGCCTGACCGAAGTCTTGCAGCAGGCCGATCTTCTCTCCTTGCACGTGGCGGACGTGCCCGAGACCAAGAATTTGCTCGGACCCGAGGAGATTGCCCAAATGAAGCCGGGTGCTTATTTTATCAATACGGCCCGGGCGGCGTCGGTGGACGCCGATGCTCTTTATGACGCTCTCGCGTCGGGCCGCCTTTCCGCGGCCGCGCTGGATGTTCTCTGGGAGGAGCCCGTCCGTTCAGACGATCGGTTCGTGCTGTTGCCCAACGTGATAGCGACTCCACATATCGGTGGCGCCAGCCGAGATGTGATCACGCACCAGTCTGCGATGATTGTCGACGCAATCGAAGCCTGGCTGCGTGGCGATCGACCGAACCATTTGGCCAATCCGGCGGTGCTGGATCATCGTTAAGCAGCTTGGCCGAGGCACGCGTTGATTGCCGCTGCGGATGCTGTTCCCACTCAGCGCGGAACCGGGCTTGGCGGGGTTTTCATCGGGCCGGCGGGTTTCCAGCCGCTTTCCTTCATGACCTCGAATACGTGCACCATATTCAGATGATCGTACTCGGAGGAGAACTTTCCGTCCCCGGCATACTCGAGAACGGAGAGCCCGGGGGCTTCATAGAAGCTGCCGTCAGCGCGCTGACCGGGTAGCCGATTCATCCAGGCGGACACCAGTCGATTCCCATCGACCATCGACCACTGGTGCGGGAAGGTCCAGCCTTCGAGTCCTTGCATGGAATCTTCGAAGAAAGTTTCGATGGCCTGCCGGCCGTGGACGCGTCCCCAGGCAGGATCGACAAAGGTGGCATCCTCGGTGAAGAACTCGGAGAGAGCAGACCAGGGAAGTTCCCCGGTTTCGACGCGATCGCGCGTTGCGACCAGCCGTTTGTAGGTATTCAAAATTTCCTCATCAAGTTTGCTCATTGAGATGAACCTCCGGCACCTAACTCAGGACAAATCGGATCGAAGTGCAAGCAGATCCAGTTTTTCGAACGAGATCGGGCTTGATGGAGGATCTCTCATGGACGTTGAACTTCGCTTTATGCGGGCAGCGTGACTTGCTGGCAGCCTCTCAGCACCCTTAGACTGCCGATAATGTCTCCTGAGTCAGGATTTCTCGTGCCGGTCAGCGAAGAGCAGATTCGTCGCGAACGCCAGAAGGCTCGCGAGATTCGGAAAAGTCCCTGGTGGAAACGGCGAAAGTCGTCGGGCCTCTGCCACTATTGTGGCGCGGATGTCGGTGCCGCAGAATTGACGATGGATCATATCGTTCCGGTGATCCGTGGCGGCCGATCCGCGCGCGGGAACCTTGTGGCGGCTTGCAAGCCCTGCAACACCGAGAAGAAACACGCTTTGGATTTTGAATGGGAACCCAAGGGCGAGATGTTGCGCTCCATCGAGTCCCGGATGCGAAAAGCGGAGGCGCAACTTCTCGACGAGAAGGACCCGCACCGTGCCGCTGTCGCCATGGTTCTCGCCCCTCATCCGGATGGCCCCAAGGTGCTGATGATCCGGAGAGCCGAGCATCCCGAGGATCCTTGGTCGGGGCATATGGCTTTTCCGGGCGGCCGCAGCGAGCCTGAAGATCTGTCGCTGGTCCAAACGGCGATTCGGGAGACGCTGGAAGAGGTAGGCGTTGACCTGACGAGTCACGGGGAGTTGATTACCCCGATGAACGAGTTGCCAGCCTATTCCAGTGGTCGCCCCGTCGGGATGGTGGTCAGCCCATTTCTGTTCAGTCTCGACCGCGTCAGGGAGACCAAAATCGACCCGGAGGAGGTGGCCGCGGCACTCTGGCTTCCGTTGGCGTCCTTCCGGGATAAATCAAACCACCGTCAAACGCTTATCGATACGCCGAAATTCAAGTCGGAGGTTCAGGCTTTTGTGGTGGAGGAGCAGATCGTCTGGGGACTGACGCACCGCATGATCGAGAATTTTCTGGCCGCCGCCTTTGCGGAGGGACCCGATAGCTAGCGCGGTCGGGTTGGCACTCAGAGCGCGGGATCGATCGTGAGTTGAAAGTTCGATCCCTGACCGAGCCGGGACTCAACTACCAGATCGCCGCCGAGAAGTTGCGCCAGGTGTCGCGAGATTGGCAGGCCGAGGCCGGTTCCTTCATGGGTGCGTGTCGTGGACATATCGCCGAGAGTGAAGGGCTCGAATATTCGATCGATCTGGTCTGCGGCAATGCCGGGGCCGGTATCCTCGATATCGAACCGGAGGCGACGCCCTTCGGCGATTGAAGAGACTCGGACCACGATGGACCCCTCTTCGGTAAATTTGGTGGCATTGCCGACCAGATTTACCAGAGCTTGTCGGAGTCGGAGAGCGTCGGTGTGGACGAGTACCGGAACATCGGCCTCGATTTCGCAGCGGACGGCCAGGCCCTTCTGTTCCGCCTTGACGCTGACAAGCTCCACGACTTCCTGAAGGATTTCCTTGGGGTCGCAATCTGCCTTGGCCACAGGGAGTTTGCCCGATTGAATCGCGGTCAGATCAAGCAGGTCGTTGATGATATGTAGCAGATGGCGACCGCTTTTCTCGATCGAGCTGGTGAATTCAAGACGCGAATCCTGTGGCAGGCCGTCGTCTTGCAGAATTTCGGCAAAGCCGAGAATGGCCGAAAGAGGAGTTCGCAATTCGTGGCTCATATTGGCGAGAAACTCAGTCTTCGCCCGGCTGGCATTTTCAGCAGATGACAGGGCGCTGCGGAGGTGATTGGTCACCTGCTGGCGCTGCTCAGCCTCGGTCTCGAGCTGGGTCGTGGTGACCTCGAGGTCACGGGTGCGCTCGGCAATCTGTCGCTTCAGACGTTCTTGTTCGCGGAGCTCGGCTACCATCACGTTGAATTCCTGAATCAACGGGCCGAACTCGTCGGCGCGGAGGAGGTCGATCTGCACGTCCAGGTCTCCGGTCGCTACGCTCTGTGCGGCGTGGCGCAGTTTTTCGACGGGCTCGACCAGCAGTCGAGACATCAGCCAGGCACTGACCAAAGCGAAGCCGACGGCCATGAACGAAACCGCACCCGCAAAAAGTCGATCTGCTCCCATATTGTCCGAGCCGAGAACCAGAAGGAGCAAGGAGAAAACCGGACAGACCGCGGCTGTGACCAGCCAGAGCATACCGCGACCACGCAGGGAAAGCGGATGGACACCGGCGGACTCCGAGGGGGCTATGTTCTGGAAGAGACGCCCATAGAGCCAACGCTCCGTTGCCAGTTCGACAACGAACACCCCCTGGCTGACCGATGTCAGACCGGCGATCGCAATCGAGATCGGCATATGAGTCAGGAGCCGGGGGTCGAGAGGGGTTTCGGCCATCAGCATGAGCGGAATCAGCAGGCCCGGAATACAGAGCAACCACCCGGCCGCGGTTACGCCACCGAACCACCAAGGCAGGTGAACCGCACGGCGTTGCGCTCGCTCCAGCATCGGCTGAGACAGAGTCTCGCCTTTTTCCAGACGGCTCAGCGGGCGATAAAGCCAAGCGACCGCGAGGAGCCAAATTCCTGTTAATACAGGGTAAATAGTAATATTAAAAAGGAAGATCGTGCGCGTGAAGAGCTTGATCTGATCGCCCACCAGGAAGGGCGTGACGTGGGTCGTATTGTACCAGATGTTGAAAATGCTGCCGATAATCTGGGTCAGGAGGGGCAGGCCGGCGACCATCAATAATGTGCGGCTCACAGAGCGGCCGGGGACCTTCCAGTAAGGGGAAGAAGATGCGTCGCTGCCCCGGGAAGACATCTGCCCCCTGCCTGCCGACGCCTGACCGAAAGGACTTGAAGGCGTGACGATCGACGCGGCATGGCTGCCGATTTTTGGAATCATTTCCCCCACAGGGTAAATTATCGGCCCTCTGCGAGATTAAAGAGTAGGTGTAAATACCTACTTCGGCCTTTTTTTTCCGATTTTTGGGCCATTCTCGCTAGAATTCGCCATCATGTCTGCACGAATCCGCCCACAGACGATTGTTCCTGCGGGCATTAATCGCGAGAAGGAAGAGTTATGAGCCGTTTTGATTTTGATCTTTTCACGATCGGTGC
>DLYX01000157.1 GCA_003447545.1 Deltaproteobacteria bacterium
GGAGCATACCAATGCTTTCTGGATGCTACGCCTCGGCGTCTCCTATCATCAGGCCACGATCGACGATCTGGTTCTGGTCGACGATCGTGGCGAGATCATTGACGGTAAAGGCGACATCAATAGGGCAGGATATTTCATCCATCAGCCGATCCTGCTGGCGCGCCCCGAAGTCACCAGCGCCTGCCACGTGCATACCGGATGGGGCACGCCCTTTTCCGCAGAAGCCCGAGCGATCGAGCCGATCTCGCAGGAGTCCACGCTTTTTTTCGAAGACCATGCGCTTTTCGATGACGAAGAGGTTCAGATCATGAGTACGGCCGGGGGAACACGGATTGCGAAGGCGCTGGGCGCACACCGCGCCGTGATTCTCCGCAACCACGGGCTCCTGACCGTCGGCAATCGCGTCGACGCCGCTGTCGGTGCGTTCGTCTTGATGGAACGGGTGGCCGAGGTCCATATGAAGGCCCGGGCCGCTCGACCCATCTCGCCGGCCAGCGCTCGACTGGCCCGCGACGACCTGAACCGCCTGCAATCCGCGCGCGGGGCATTCTGGTCAATGGTCGAGAGGCATATCGGAGATTCTCGCACCATCGAGATGCGACGATGAGCGCTCCGATCCTGATTCTCGCACTCGCAGGCGTTGCTCTCCTTGTGGTGCATATTCGCGCCAACCGCGAGACCATCACCGCCACCGAGTTCCGCGAGGATTCGGTTTACGACACCGCGGTCCTGAGCGACGGCACCACTGCCTTCCGCGACCTTGGCCCGCGGGAGGCTCCCGTGCTGGTGATCATTCACGGGGCAACACTCGGCTCTGTTGCCTACGAAGAATACTACGAGCCTTTCCTGCAGGGAGGCTATCGGGTCGTTGCGTACGATGAATATGGCCGCGGCTTCTCGGATCGCATCCGCATCCCTCTCGACATGGACTGCATGCGGCGCCAACTCCTCGAACTGCTTGACCACCTTCAGGTCGATCGCGCCGTGCTCTACGGGATCTCTCTGGGCGGTGCGATTGCCGCACGGTTTGGAGCTGCCCATCCCGACCGAGTCACCGCAATCGGATATCAGGTACCGCTGATCCGTGGCGCGACCTCTCCGTTGGTGGCCATCGGTCGAATTCCTCTCCTCAACAGATTCCTGATGCGCGTCCTGCTCACGCCCAAAATGATCCAACGGGGCGAGGCCGTCGACGTCGACGATCCCCGTGGACAAGCGGTTTTTGATCATTTTCGCGAACAGTTTTCAGTCATCGGCACCGAGAAAGGTCTGCTCTCCATGCTGACAGGCGACTTGCTTGGCGATCGACTGGCCGATCATCAGGCCATTGCACGGGCTGGCACGCCTGTCCAATTTGCTTACGCGACCGATGATCCCGAAATCGCGCCAGCGCTTGTCGAAGAAGCCATCGCCGCGTATTCGGAGCCTGATGTCGCGCGCTATACGGGCGGACATTTCTTCTCGACCGGGCGGCAGACAGAACTCGCAGGGAAGCTCCTCGCGTTCCTCAAGCAGGACGGATCGGGATAACCATCGAGTTCAAAAGCAGCGGAAGCGCTGTTGGACATGCCGCTGCCGGACTTTGATTTCAGCCTGTCGCTCCTCCGAAGAAAAAGTCGGCGTATCTTTCGGTAAATGATCTCTGACCTCGCCAAAGGGAACCTTGCGACACCTGACCTGCGGCCAATCTTTCTTCTCGGGCGTTTGGGAATACGCCCAACGAGGCGCCACGAATACTTCCGGATGCCCGCTGGTATCTACCCAATTCTGCACCCCGGGATCGCCATGCGCGATCACCCAGCGAAGTCGACCGTCCGTATCGACACGCGCTTGAGCACCGTTGCGACTTCCGACTCGATGCGCGTACTCAAGCGATTCATCCCACAGATTGCCCAGCTGCAGACCTACATACTGCGGCGTTTCAAGAATCTGATTCTCCACGATCAAAGCCTCGTCCGGACCGAGCGCCGCGATGGTGCCCGCGTATAAATTCGTGCTCATGCCCCCCCCGGTGGCGAGACCGGCAACGTTCATCTGGTTGAACTCGTTTCGGCGAAAACCGATGCCGGGCAAAGTCCCGGGGCGCTCGCCGTAGGTTCCCATCAGAATTGTCCAGAAAGCATTCCAGAACTGGATCTGGTTCCGGGCTGTCTGGCCGCAACGCCGCAGTTCCGCGGCCGCGCGATCCGTCGAATAGATGGGCGGGACCTGCCCCACCCTGTCGAGACAGGAAATCTCCAGATGGATCGCCTCCTCGATACTCCAATCGTAGAACAGCTGCCGGCCGCTGATATAATCGGCGAAGCGCTCCGGGCCGCGCTCCGGATCGGTGGGATGCGGGCTATCCATATGCCGGAACGTCGATACGAAATTGCCCGTCCAATCGGCGGGACGCCGGGGCGCGAAGAGGATTTCGAACGACCCATCCAACGCGACTTCGATTGTCGACGAATCCAGACGACCCGTCTGAGCCTTGGTGCCCGGCATCAACTCGGTCAGGTCACCTGAATCACCCGCCAGGACTCCCTCGCTCGCTTCAAAAATCATATAGTGCGGGGCTTTGGGCGCCGTGCAAACCGCACCCGGATCGCGCCAATGCGCATGGTCCCCGGTTTGACCACGGACCAAATAACTCTCCCGCCCGTCAATCGCCGCATAAAAGTAGATCGCATCCGCATTATCGATCGTTGC
>DLYX01000200.1:0-2332 GCA_003447545.1 Deltaproteobacteria bacterium
CCAACACGGCGAATCCCGCCGATGAATTCCTGTAAAAGATCCGTAGCCTGAAGGCCACAGTCACCTCTAGCAGTGGTTTCGCCGAAGACTCGTACAAGGGGTTGGCGCATGCGGCTACGGAGATCAACTGGTCCGGTTTCGACGGCAAGCACCTGATCCTGGTGACCGATGCCAGCGCTCGAGAAGGGTTCGACCCACTATCTGGATCAGGCCTGATGACCAACGAAATCCGCGAGAGCCTTCGAAGCAAAGGCCTATATACGTATGTGATGCACCTTAAGACTCCCGCCGGTAAGGGCGACCATCAGATTGCCGAACAACAATATCGAAACGTCAGCAGCTTCAATGATGGCAGCGGCCGCGCCCTCTATCTGGAAATCGAGTCAGGAGACCCCAGTAGTTTCAAGGCTGCAGTGAACCGGGTGTCGAATGACATCCTCACGCAGCTCACGAAGGATCGCGCCTACTTTGTTGAACAGCTCAAGCTGGCTGAAGAGGAATTGGCGAAGGCCAAATCCGCCGAGGATAAAAAACTGCGACAGCAAGAACTGAATGCCATCCTCGTCGGACTGGCGATAAAGCTCGAATATTTTGGCAAGCGGGAGAATACGACGGTGCCAAAGGCGTTCGAGGCTTGGGTCGCCGACAAGGACTTCCGCGATCAGAGCGTGCCGACACTGGATATCCGCCTGCTGCTGTCAAAGAACCAAATCAGCGACCTCCGTGAAGCGATGAGGCGCATTCTGGAAGTGGCCAATCAGGGTCAACTCTCGACGGACGATTTCTTCGCCCAACTTCAGGCCACTGCGGCGGCGATGGGACGATCGCCCGACAGGATCGCTCAGGCGTCGACCTTGGGGGAGCTAGGGTTAGTGGGCGAATACCTAGACGATCTGCCCTTCAGGAGCCAGACCATGAATATAAGTCAGGAGATCTGGGTGCAGTTCACCATTGGCCAGCAACAGGAGTTCATCGATGGCATTGAGTCGAAATTGAAGCTGCTGGAACTGTTTCACGACAATACCGACAATTGGGTGCTTTTGAGCGGTCGCGACGATGAGGGCGAGGCATTCTATCCAGTGCCGCTCAACGCGCTTCCATAAGCGATGACCCGTGCGATCATAAAAATAACAGATCTTCACTTCGTGCGAGAGAAGGAAGATTGGAGGTTCGTTTTGTCCTTGGATGAGTTGAGCATTCATCCTGGTGATCAGCGCGCTTTGATCGGATCGTCGGGCTCCGGGAAAAGCACCTTGCTCGACCTGCTAGCGTTGGCCTTGCGGCCGACATCCGTCGGACAGTTCAAGCTATGCAACGAAACGGCGACGCACCCGGAAGAAAGCTATGCCAACATAGGTGCGGCTTGGAAAAACAACGACTTGGACAGGCTTGCCGATCTGCGGGCAGGACATACTGGCTACATTCTTCAGCAAGGTGGGCTGCTTAACTATCTGACGGTCGGCGAAAACATCGCCCTGCCCCTGAAGCTGCTTGGGTATGCGGTCGACAGGGACTGGATCAGAAAACTGACCGCCAATCTGGGGATCGAGCAGTATCTCGAACGGCGTCCCAATCAGCTTTCGGTAGGGGAACGCCAAAGAGCCGGAATAGCCCGCGCCGTCGTCCACAGACCGAAGGTGATTTTCGCTGACGAGCCTACCGCGTCCGTCGATGCTGCGAATGCACTTGCCGTGGCGCACGTTCTGCGTGCGGTCGCCCGCCAACTCGGGTCGGCGTTGATCGTGGCGACCCATGATATGAGCTTGGTCGAAACGCTGGAATTGTTGCCCCTCACGCTCAATATCTCTCAAGAGCAAGGGGGAACGGTAAGCCGTTTCTCGGACCCATGATTATATTTCGTGGCCTCCGTATCGCATTCGGATTGTGCGTCCGAGACATGCTCGTCGACTGGCGCATGTCGTTGTGTTTTATCCTCGGACTGACGGCGATCTTAGCGCCTCTTATCATCATGTTCGGCCTCAAAACAGGCCTGGTAGAGGGCCTCAGGGATCGCCTGCTATCCGATCCGCGAAATCTCGAGATCATCGTTGTAGGCAGCCAGCAGTTCGATGCCGATTGGTTCGAAACGCTCGCCGCCCGTCCCGATGTTGGGTTCGTTAAACCAAAAACGCGAGCAATCGCGGCTACCATTACGATAACAGTTCCACGCACCTCGGGTCTGAAGAGTGCCGAAGTCGCTGATTTGATCCCAACCGGCTTAGGGGACCCTCTGCTCCAGGGAATCCCAGTAGCCCGTTCGAGCGGTGACGTCCTTACGGTCATTATCAGCGATCGGCTGGCCGAGATGCTAGATCTGAAGACCGGAGACCGG
>DLYX01000200.1:2578-3070 GCA_003447545.1 Deltaproteobacteria bacterium
CGTTCGAGCGGTGACGTCCTTGCGGTCATCATCAGCGATCGGCTTGCCGAGATGTTAGATCTGAAGACCGGAGACCGGATAGGCGGCGTGGTTAGCCGCCAACGAGACGGCCGACGGGAAAATGGTAAAATCGATTTGGTCGTAGGAGCGGTCACGACCCCAGGACTGACCGCCCGCACCGCCGTATTCGTCCCGCTCTCGCTGATGAGGGCGACGGAGAGTTTTCGCGACGGCTACGGCGTCCCGGACTTCGGCTGGGACGGCCCCGACTATCCGGCCGATCGGGTCTATTACGCTGGGGCGCGGATTTATGCCAAGGACCTTGCGAGCGTGATAACCCTGCATCGCCACCTGTCGGATGCCGGCCTGTCTATTCGCAGCAAAGCGGCGGAGGTCGACAACCTCAACGGCTTCGCGGAAAGCCTGACCGGCGGTTTCCTGATCATTTCTTTATTCAGCGTCACGGGCTTCCTAGTATCGCTCACCGCCAGC
>DLYX01000127.1 GCA_003447545.1 Deltaproteobacteria bacterium
CGAGGGGTGTTCGGTTGTGAAGCCCCCGGGCCCATCGGCCAATTCGGGCGCGTCGCGCAATTCGGGTCCGCTCGGGGCGGCATGCACCATATGGGCCTTGCGATTGCGCAGCGTGGCACCCACGGTGCGACCGCTATGAGAGAACGTCTCTCCCTGATGCTGCCAGCGCCCGGCCTCCACGCAGCTGACGTCGACGGTGGTCTTTTCGCCGGCGGTTGCCAGGATCGTGGTGTTCACCATGCGGTTCTGTTTGCAGCCGCGGAGCTCGATGCCGTCGAGCAGCAGAGCATGCTTGTCGGCCTGGTTATCGAAGATCAGGTCCGAGACGACGCCGTCTTGATCGACTTCGCGGATCTCGGCCTGCTTTTTCGCCAGCAGGTCATCGGCGAGGGTGTAGGCCTTTTCCTGCGCTGTGTGCGCCGACCCGTTTTCGCCATTGCCAGTCCCGGCCTCGCCCGCGAGGTTATCGGGTTGGGCTGGCGTGCGGTGCAGGGGGAAGATCTGCAATCCTTCCAGTTCGAGGGTTTCACCCAGCGTGCAGTCGCCGAGCATCTGGGCCCAATGGGCCGCGTTCATGGCGGTCGTCTTCGTATTTTCGGTCGTGTTCGTGGTTGTCTCCTCTGTCTGTCCTGTCGTTTTGTCGATGGTCATTGGCGTTTCCTCCTGCCCGTCTGATTGGGGCTGAACGAAGTATGGCAGGGTCCGTGGACAACGGTTGTCCCGGGTTCTTCGAGCGTGGAATCGATGCCTGGCGTGGGCGCTCCACTGCGCGGGGGTGCGGCGACTGTTCGTCATCCGCATGGCAAGTCGTCTCGAGGACCGCGTGCGCGAAGGATCGCGCACACGGTGCGCAGCCATTTTCCCAGTCTGTGCCGGGTGCTTTGTCGAACTATTCGGAAGGTGCTGCGGCACTCGAAATTCCGCTACCTGATCGCTGGTTTTTTCGGGTTGGAACGCTTCCTGCGATGGCCTTCCGGTGTCGTCATGTCGGCGGCCGAAACGATGAGGACATCCCCATGAAGTTGAATCGAAAAAAGATCGAAACTGTTTTTGTTGCTGCCGCGCTTACTCTGGCCGGTTTGTTTTGGGCGGGAGAGTCGCAGGCGAAGGCCGTCATCGACGCGACCCCCGTGATTGCGGTGGAAGAGCAATGTGAGGACCGGCTGACACGATGCTGGGCCGAAGAGCGTGCCATGGAAGCCGCAATGCGCCTATGCGAGCGGGACGTGCGCGGGTGCGAGCGTAAATCCGCCCGGTGCGGATCCAAACTGGCTGGCTGTCAGTCGAAACTGGCGGCCTGCGAAGCAGCGCCGGTCGAGGGGCGCAGGGCTGGCCGGGGTGCGGCCGAGGGACAGACGATGCGCGACGGGCTTGGGGACCTTCTGGATGGCATTTTCGATGTCCCGTGCCATTTCGCTCTCGAGGGTTGTGTGTTGTCCCGCGCGATCAAGCAGGGGGAACTGCAGAGGTGTCTTTCCGACAAGGAAGATTGCCTCGACGATATCGATATCTGCGAGTGGGAGCTCGAGGTATGTCAGGAAGATCTGGCCGACTGCCTCGAGCCTGCGATTGGCGGTCTCGGGAGTCTGCGCGGGACGCGCTGAGCGTTTCCGGTTAGCGGATCGCCCCGATGAGGCGCGATCGAGCACACGCATGGCCCCCGGGTTTCGCTGGCACGCGGAGCCCGGGGGTTTTTGCATGCGCGGCCCGCCGCCAGGATCCGCGATGATCCGCTGTTAGCCATCGTGGTCCACCATGGTCCACCGCGATGGATCGCGATCCGCGCCAATCGTTGACAATGTCTGCGGGGCGCGATTGCTTGGCTGCCATGGCTCGACGACGGCGGCGCAAAAAAGGCAGTGTGCAGGGGACTCTCCTGCTGCTGCTGGTCATGGGGGGCCTGTTCGTGGTGGTCGAGAGTTTTCGTCTGGCTGGTGAGAACCCGGGGGTCGTGTTGCTGGCGTTGCTGGCGATTGGCGGCGCGGTCTATGCTCGACGTCGCTGGAAGGCGCAGGCAGCCGAGGAGGCCGCACGCGCACAGCGGGAAGCCCTGTTGGGGTACGGTCTGTCGGATCTGGATACCCTGAGCGGAGCGGCTTTTGAGGCATGGATTGCCGCCGTCCTGCAGGATGCGGGTTTCAAGACCGAAGATATCCAAACCTCCGGCGACTTCGGTGTGGATGTGATTGCCGAATTTGAGGGAACGAAGTTCGGGATCCAGGCCAAGCGCTACAAGAGCAACGTGGGCAACTCGGCCGTCCAGGAGGCGAATGCCGGCGCGCAATTCCACGGCTGTTCGGTGGCGGCTGTGGTGACGCAATCGGGCTTTACGCGTGCTGCCAGGGCACAGGCTGCGGGGATGCGGCCGCCGTGCCTGTTGATCGGGCGCGACGAGTTGCCCAATATGGTGCATCTGCTCAAGGGGCAGGCTTGAGGCCGGCGGTCGCAGCCTTGTGGTTGCGGAAAACCGTGGCGTGGACGAGAGTTTCCGGGCCGATCTGCTAGGAATTCAAGCGCAGAACAATTCGATCTCGACGATGGCGAATCTGGAACAAAGACGAACACCGAAAACCTGGCTGCGCGGGAGCGCACGCGCCTTTGTCGGCCGCGATCGGGAGCTCCATTTTTTCGAACAATTCCTGCTCGATGCCGAAGACGGCCTTGGTAGTCTGGTGGTGTTGCGGGGCTCGGCGGGCATGGGGAAGTCGACCTTGTTGAGCGCCTTTTGCGACCAGGCGGCGGCCCGCGGATTCCAGGTCGGCCATGGTCTCATCGAGGCGGGAGCGCGCGCGCGAATGCCGTGGCCCTGGCCGCGGATCCTGCGGAATCTTTCGGGCGCGGAGTGCGAGGAACTGCGCGGTGAACTGGTATCGGCCAAGCCGCTCGGGGATGCCGAAGATGGATACCTGGGGGGATCGGGGCTGCAATCCGGACGTCTTGCTCTCCGTCTGGGGGATGCCCTTCAGGCGGCCTGCGTCGAGTCCCCGGGTCTGATCGTGCTGGACGACGTGCAACGAATGGATGCCGCTTCTGTCGAGAGTCTTCGGCTGGTGGCCGAGTGCATCGAGCAGCTGCCGGTGCTGATCGTCGTGGCCGGTCGACTTGAGGCGGACGCGCCGGGTGGCACCGGAGCGGATGCGATGGTGGAATTTGCCAGCAGCGCATCTTCGCATGTG
>DLYX01000335.1 GCA_003447545.1 Deltaproteobacteria bacterium
CGCATCTTCGAAGTCCCCGGCGCTCTATGAGAAATGCGGCATCAAGATCGACTTCGACACCTACGATGTCCGGATTCGAGGGCAGCGTGTCGAGCTTTCGTTACGCGAGTTCGAGCTCCTGGGCTTTTTGGTCACCCACCCCAATCGTGCCTACAATCGGGCCCAGTTGCTTGATCTGGTTTGGGGCTCCGAAACCTATGTCGAGCCCAGGACTGTGGATGTGCATATTCGACGATTGCGGCGGCACGTTGAGGAGAATGATTCGTCCCCGAGTCGCATTCTGACCGTTCGTGGCGTCGGATATCTATTTGATGATCGCGCCGATTCGGCGGCCGGCTAGGTCCGGAGATCGGATAAAATTTGCTCCTTCGACTCGCCATAGGGTTTCTGCTCGGAATCATCGGAGGGACTGTCTGGCCCGGGCCCGCGGAGCAAAAGATTATCCTTGCGCTCCTCGTGGGCCTGGCGTGCCAAATACCTTCCGGTCGACGACAGCGAGAAAAGCTGTCCGCGCTTCAGAATTGGGCGGAGGCTGCTCGTGTTGGCAATTTCAAATCGCCACCGCTCTCGGCCGCGACACCCGATGCGATCGATCGATTGGGGCGAACCCTCGACACGGTGCTGAACACGCAACTGGAAACGCAACGAGGGCTCGTCTGGGAGCGTGATCGGCTGCAGGCGATCCTCAGCGCGATGGTCGAGGGCGTCTTGGTGATTGACCTCGCTGGAGTTGTGTTGCGGGCCAACGACCGGGTGCAGACCTTGCTTGAACTGCCCCAGGAAACAAACCCTCTGGGGATGTCGATCTGGGATCTGACGCGAGATATCGAGCTTCATCGGATTGTCCGCGATGCCATGGGTGCAGGTCGCTCGGCGAGTGGCGAGTTCGATCTGATCGGTGACGTCGCACGCCGGCTGGGTCTTACGGTTGGTCCAACGGCGGACGGTACCGCCTGGGTTCTGGTTTTTCACGATATGACCGAGCAGCGGCGGCTGGAAATGGTTCGAACTGACTTTGTGGCGAATGTCTCCCACGAACTCCAAACTCCCTTGACCGCGATCAAGGGGTTCGCAGAGACACTCCTTTCCTCGGAACTTACAGATCCTCAACAAGTTCGCCGTTATCTGTCCATTATCAATCGCAATAGCGAGCGAGTCGGCCTCCTCATCCGGGACTTGCTGGTAATCAGTGATCTCGAACTCGGCCGCGTTCCGTTGGCCCTGGCGAGCATCGAATTGGCGCCGGTGATCGAGGAGGTTGTCGAGCTTCTGGAAGAGGCTGCTCGAGCCAAGAACGTGACAATCGAGGTCGTCGCGGGAGCCGATGGTTGGATTATGGGCGATCACGACCGGTTGGTGCAGGTTTTTCTGAATCTGATCGATAACGCCATCAAATACACCCCCTCGGATGGTGAAATTCGTGTCGAGTGGAAGCCTCGCAAAGAATTTTTGTCGATCAGCGTCGCGGATAGCGGTATCGGGATCCCCGAATCCGATCTACCTCGGCTTGCCGAGCGGTTCTACCGGGTCGACAAAGCGCGCTCGCGGGAGGCTGGCGGGACTGGGCTGGGCCTTTCGATCGTCCGCCATATTGTACTGGCCCATGACGGGACGTTGGAATTTTCCAGCCGCGTGGGAGTTGGAACGAAGGTCATGATCTCCTTACCCCGTGCCACCAATGCCTGAAGAGACTGCTTAGCCCGATGCTCCCGGGCGATGCCGACTTGCGAGGCCGAGGTAGAGAAGTTTCTTTCGCAGCGTGTTTCGATTGATCCCGAGGATCTGCGCCGCATGGACCTGATTCCCACCGGTTCGCTCCAATGTGGTTTCGAGGAGAGGCTTCTCCATTTCGGCAAGGAGTGCGTCGTAAAGTTCGCGTGGATCTGCGGGAACAGCTGTGTCGAAGCGGGCCTGCACCTCGCCTCGGACAACGTCCTGCAGAGACCCCGCGGCCAGCGCTCTGTCGGGTTCTTCGCGGGGGCTTAGTGCGAAATCTTCTGGCATGAGTGTCTCGTCCGGGGCGACGACTGCCGCGCGAACCAACGCGTTCTCGAGTTCCCGGACATTGCCAGGCCAATTGTAGTCGAGCAGCATCTTCTCGGCCGAACGCGCGATGCCGGTTTTCGTTGTGCCGAGGTCCCGATTGATCTTAGCGAGAAAGTGCCGGATGAGATCCGGGATATCGGCGACGCGCTCCCTGAGCGGGGGGACGCGGAGCGGGACGACATTGAGTCGAAAGAAGAGATCTTCGCGGAAACGATTTTCCCGCACGGCGTCTGCGAGATTCTGATTCGTCGCGGCTATGATGCGTACGTTGCTGGGCATCGTTTCGCGTCCGCCAACCCTCGTAAACTCGCGTTCCTGAAGAACTCGGAGGAGCTTTGCTTGAAGCTCGAGCGGCATATCGCCCAGTTCGTCCAAAAGGAGTGTGCCTCCGGCCGCTTGCTCGAATTTCCCGGACCGCCGTTCTGTAGCGCCGGTGAACGCGCCCTTTTCGTAGCCGAATAATTCGCTTTCCAGTAACTCGCGAGGAATCGCCGAGCAATTGATCGCGACAAATGGTCCCGCCCAGCGAGGCGAGTGAAAATGGATAGCCTTTGCGATCAGTTCCTTACCGGTACCGCTCTCTCCCTGAATCAGAACCGTTGCGTCGTTTTGCGCCACTCGACCGAGTAGCTTGTAGATCGACTGCATGGCCGCGGAGGAACCGATGATATCCACGCCAATCTCGAAACGTTTCTTCAGTTCACCCTTCAGAACGTGAACGTCTGTGCTCAATCGCCTCGCATCGGCCACCCGGCCCACCAGCAAATTTACCACATCCAGGTCGAAGGGCTTGGTCAGGTAGTCGTACGCGCCGCGTTTCATCGCCTCGACGGCATTGCCCATTGTCGTCTGGGCTGTCATCACCACCAGAGTCGCTGCGAGGCGTTCCTCGCGAGCTGCGGTGACAACATCAAGCCCGTTGATCTCCGGCATGCGGATATCCACGAAGGCGAGTACGATATTGCCTTGGCGCAGTATCTCAAGGGCGCGCGTGCCGTTTTCCGCCTCGACGACATCGTGTCCCGCTGCCGTGAGCGATTCCTTCAAGACCCAGCGAATCGAACGTTCGTCATCTGCAACGAGAATGCGGATTTGTTTATCAGTCATTGGGTTCGATCCTTTCTACGGGCAGCGTCAAGATAAACGCCGCGCCTCCCTGCTTTCGAGGTTGTACCCGAAGTACCCCTCCATGTTCGGTGATGATGCGCTGGCTGATCGCTAATCCGAGGCCGGTCCCATCGTCTTTTGTGGTGAAAAAGGGGTTGAAAATCTTGTTGAGGTTCTGCTCCGGGATTCCCGGACCCTGATCGCTGATCTCCACGGAAAGGAATTGTGCGCGCCCGTTTTTGCCGCCGACTCGATACGAGCTTTCCATCCTTGTCCTCAGGGTGATTGTCGCGTGATCTCCGCTGGCCTCGATCGCATTGCGAATCAGGTTCATCAGTACCTGAATAAGTCGGCTGACATCGACGCAGACCGGAGGCAGGCTTGGGTCGAAAGCTCGCTCGATATGGACTCCGGTTGATATGCCCGGCTGCAATGTCAGGACAACCTGATCGAGGAGTTCATGAATATTCACGGACCGCGTTTCGAGGCGCGACGGCCCGGCGATATCGAGAAGTTGACCGATCAGATTGGAGAGCCGCTCGATTTCGTGCAGCAGAATGTCGGTGCACTCTTTGGTTCTCGGCGTATTGGCTATCGCCGCTTCAAGGATCTGAGCCGCCCCCTTCATGCCGGAGAGCGGATTCTTCACCTCGTGAGCGAGGCCGGCAACAAGGATTTCCAACTGCTGGAGTCTTTCGGACTCTCTGGACCGAGACTCCAACTCGCGCTGGTAGCTTGTGTCCTGAATTGTGAGAAGTGTGCCGACTCGGTGCCCACGAGCGTCGGAGAGCAGAGTTACAGCGGCTCGAACCGGACTCGACCGCCAGGGCGCTTGGGTATCCTTGAGCACTCCGTCGGCGCGCACGTTGCGAACCCCCGTCTCAAGCGTGGTTTCCAGGAGTTCGATCAACCAGGCATTGGAGACGAGAACTTCCTGCACGGGCCGTCCGATCGAGCGATAGGCAGCGATTCCCGCTAATTCCGCGCCGCCCTCGTTGATAAATTCAAGCGATCCGTCTGCATCGACCACGAGAACACCATCATCGAGGCTTTCGAGTACATTGAGCCACTCGCGTGACAAGAATTCTGAAGATGCCTTTATCATGTGCAATTGCCTAAAACTTATACACTCGGACGAGTTATTTTCCACAAAAACCTTGATTCTGCGGAATTTTCTATCTCCTTAGCAAGGACTTGACCGCCCGATCCTCAAAGGCAAGGTAAACGGAATGATCTCGATAGGTGAGGCGATCCAAAGGGTCCTGGCCCGGACGAAGACAGGAAAAATCGAGCGAGTGGCTTTAGGGGATGCATGCGGAAGCACACTGGCGGGTCCGGTGAAGGCCGTCGTAAACGTCCCGTCTTTCCGGAACTCTCAAATGGACGGCTATGCCGTCCGCAGCCGCGAAACTGCGTCGGCCTCCACCCAAAGTCCGATTCGCTTGCGGAAAGGCCCGACAGTCGCCGCGGGAAGCCCCAAGCCGGGTGAACTTCCACCGGGCCACGCGGCGTCGGTCATGACAGGGGCGGCGCTTCCTGACGGAGCTGATGCGGTGATCCCGATCGAGGATCTCAGGGAGATGGCCGATGGCGTCCACATCTCCGCAAGGGTCGAAGCAGGGTGCTTTATCCGGCCCGCCGGGATCGATCTGGCCGCGGGCGAGACCGTCCTGCTCGGAGGCAGCCAGCTGCGCCCGGCCGATATTGGTCTTTTGGCTTCACTCGGATGCACGGAAGTTGAGCGGGTCACACCTCCGCGAGTCGCGATTTTAGGTACCGGCGATGAATTGGTGTCTGTGGGGAAGCCGCTGGGTTTCGGGCAAATCCATGACTCCAACGCCCATGCGCTCGCTGCGGCAGTGCAAGTTTGTGGGGGCCAACCGCACTATCTGGGAATTGTTCGCGATACGAAATCGGCTCTGACAGAGGCGTTCCGCTCGGCAGCGACCTATGATCTGGTCATCTCGACCGGCGGTGTGTCGGTCGGCAAGTTCGACTATGTCAAAGAAGTTCTCGAGGACTTGGGTGTGGAAAGAAGCTTTTGGAAAGTCGCACAAAAACCCGGAAAACCCGTTACATTCGGCCAGCAAGGTGACGGCGCTCTGTTCTTCGGCCTACCCGGCAATCCGGTTTCGGCCATGGTCTGTTTCGAAATCTATGTCGGACCCGCGATTCGATCGATTCTGGGCCGGCGCGACTTGTTTCGTCCCACGATCAAGGTGGTTCTGGCGGAAGATATGGGAACTTCCGAGCGTTTCCACGAACTCGTGCGGTGCCAGCGGAGCGTGGTGGGCGGTGCTGTTACCGCCACATTGGCCGGGAACCAGAACTCGGGGGCTCTTCACTCGCTTGCCCGAGCGGATTGCCTTGTTCTTTCACCGCCGGGTCGCAAACGGCTGCATTCAGGTGAAGAGCATCTCGCATTGGACCTTTCTTCAGATACGAATTTCTCGAGCATTCATGCTTTTTCGCAAGCATCCAGGGATTGAATTCGTGCACGGCACTATTTTCACCGGTAGGCTTGGAAGTGGTGTTCTCAAGGCCCTCTCAGAAAGCTTGGCTTTTTTTCTTTCTTCTCGGGACGAGCGGAATCCTTGGCTGCGCCTCGGAGTTGCCCGAAACCGATTCACCGGGAGCGCGACTTTATATCGAAGCCTGTGGAAGCTGCCACGCGCCGATTCCGCCCAAGGCCCTCACATTTGCCAGCTGGGAGTTTCAGGTTCGACGGATGGATGAATTCAGGCTCGCTCGGGGCTGGGGCCCCTTGCCGACATCGCAACGAACAGGGGTACTGAACTACCTCCGCCAACATTCAGGATGAGACATGATGATGAATCAAATGGAAATCCAGACGGGGACCGCAAAGGCCCTCAAGCATGCAACCGAGTTCCTCGCCGTTCCAGTTTTTGAGGCAGACGAGTTATCGGCGGAGCTTCGCGCACTCGATGAGGCGACTGACGGCCGTCTCATGGCCGAGGCTCGCCGTCGCAAGTCGAACCCCGCGGCAGCAGGGAGCGTCTATATCTACCAGACACACGGTCAACACCCCGCAGAGATGATCGCTCTTATCGGCATGGGACGTTCCGGCCCCGACGGCAAGTTCGGATCAACGGCATGGCGCGAGTTTGCCGGTCGTGCGCGAGGCGCAGCGGCCGGGGTCAAGGCCGGATTGATGGCCATCTCGATTCATGCGGCCGACGAGAAGGAGCGGAGCGAAATCGC
>DLYX01000591.1:0-4808 GCA_003447545.1 Deltaproteobacteria bacterium
CACAGTTCAAAAGAGACCGGACGGGAAGGGGCCGCGGGGTGAGGACCATTGGGAAGGCGGGGATGCCGAGAATTCCTGCCAAACTCTCGAGGTTCCCCAGAGACGGGGCTTGCTCCTCGGATCCTACTGTTGCGACAGGCACGATGGGGGTCCCCGTCTGCAGTGCGAGGCGTAAAAAACCCAAACCGAAGTCCTGGAGTTGGTAGCGCTCGGAAAACCCCTTGTTCATGCCGCGCACCCCCTCCGGAAAGGCGAGCACGGCTTCGCCGTGCTCAAGCAGATCGACGCAGTTTTTTGGGGTGCCGACAACGCTCCCGAAGCGAACCATCAAAATATTCAGCCAGGGGAGTCGAGAGAGCCAATATTCCCCCATGCCGCGAACGATGCGGGGCGGGTTTCCTTCCATCAGGCAGGCTGTCGCGATCATGGCCGCATCGATTGCGATTTGCCCGGCATGGTTGCCGATGAGGAGAACGCGCCCTGCGGGCAGATTCTCGATCCCGCGGGTCTGGACCCGAAAATAGTAGCGGTAGAGAAGTGCGCTTGTGAAAAAGCAGCGGCGGGCGGTTTCCTTCTCGAACCCCCAGGGGTCAAAACCGAAGTCGTTGGTTGCCAGCGGGGCGGCATCGATTTTCGTGGCGATCTCGGTATCGAGGTCGCGGAGGAGTTCGGGGGCCAGATGCTGTGTCGCCGCGCTCGCGACCACCTGCCCGAACTCCTGCAACCTTTGCCAGAGACTTTGCCCCGAGGGTGTGGCCCGAACGGCATCGGCGTCGACGGATCTCTGCCGTGGTCCGGGTCCGCTGGCCCCGGGCCGTTTCCGACGGGGTGCAGAAGTGATGTTACGAATTTCTGCCATGGGATCTGGTGGTTTCAGGGTCGCACGGAGCGCAGAGTTTCGCCAAGCGAGCGTTGCGCCAAAAAGCCTGTCGCCTCTCGAAACCGCCTTCCGTCGATCGTGCAGGGGTATTTGATGAAGTCCACGGCATCGGCAGGGAAGGGAAAGAGGCCCCAGCGGAAAAGATTGCGCAGCAAGACTCGCGTTGGAGTTTCCGGCACCGGCAGGGCCGTGCCCCCGCTCTCGCGAATGGCGGTCGAGATCGGGACGGCTCCGGGGCCCACGATGTTGAATACCCCGCGGATTCCGGTCTCGATGGCTTTTTGGATCGCATCGGCGACATCGAGTTCGTGAATAAATTGAACCAGCGGGTCGAAACCGATCAGCTTTGGCGATGGATTCAGCCGAAGATAGGTGGCAATCGAGCTATGAGTGCGGGGGCCGAGGGTGCTGGCGGGCCGCAACACTGCCGTGCGAATTTCGGGGTAGCGCCACAGGAAATTGGTCGCGATCGCATCCATCTCGGCGATGTCCCGGATTTCGGGATAGTGACGGCTGACATTCAGTGTCGTCTCTTCGTCCATATAGAATGGATTGCGGGGGAGTGCGCCGTAGACATAGGAACTGGTGAGGATGATGATGTTCGACGTGCCGTAGGCGGCTGCGGCTTCAATGACTCTCTTGGTTCCGCCGACGTTCACATCATGCCGCAGGGCGGGATCAAAATTATGGCGCTCCAGCCCCAGATGGACAACGATATCGGGTCTCTCGCGCCGGAAGACGTCTTCCACCTTCTTCTTGCGCAGGTCGGCGGTGATCATCGTGAATTGGGGGGGGTGCCCCACCCAGGGTGTGTGGTCGACTCCCACGACCGACATGTTCTTGCCGAGACGCTCTGCAACGAGTCGGCCCAGACCGCCCGCGATGCCGGTGATGAGCACTTTCTGCACCCCCCCTGTCTATCTCACCCAAAGTCCCCGTGGTAGGGTTCTTCAGCGTGGCCGATAAATTGGAAAATAGTCGTTTCCCGATTCGAACGATTTTGCTGGCGCTTGCCGCCATCGCCGTCGCGTTTCTGCTTTTTCGCTATCTGCCGATCGCGGAATGGATGCAGGAATTTCAGGTTTGGGTGCAGGGCCTGGGCCCTCTCGGGTATTTGGTCTACGCCCTGACCTACTCGGTTTGTGTCGTGTTTTTCATCCCCGCTTCGATTCTTACGCTGGGCGCAGGGGCTCTCTACGGCCTTGCCGGTGGGCTTGGGGTGGTTCTGTTGGGGGCGAATCTTGGCTCGGCGCTATCGTTCCTTCTTGCCCGGACTTTCCTTCGCGAAAGAATTGAAAAGATGACCCGGGGGAATCCCCGATTTGAGGCGCTCGATCGAGCAATCGCTAAAGAAGGGGCCAAGATCGTGCTGCTGGTCCGGCTCGCTCCGGTATTCCCGTTCACCTACAGCAACTATGCCTTTGGTCTGACGGGTGTTCGGCCAGGCCCCTACATTCTGGCGACTTTCGTTGGGATGCTGCCAGGGACGATAGGTTATGTCTACGTGGGGACCGCCGCTGCAGGCGCAGCAACAGGTGGGAGTATGGCTTCGACGGTTCTCAATATTCTCGGCGCTGCGGCGACAATGGCGGTGACTATTTTCGTTGCTCGCCTTGCTTCCCGTGCGATCCGGGAGGCGGGCGTGGAAGCCTGAAGCAACACAGGGAGCCTGCGGTCCTCTCTGACTGGCCCGCGCCGCGCCGGTGGAGCCAATCGTCGCACGGAACTGAGGTCGAGTTCGCCGGATGATGGCGCCTTGTGACGATCTGGCGACGATTTGGTGTCGACATGCAGGCATGCAAAAGATTATGCTTTGTGGCCTGAGTACCAGAATTTCGGGAGATAGAAGGCGATGAAGGATTATCCGGTCAAGGTTGGCAGCATGTTGTTCACGATGGTGGACCCTCATCAGGGTCACGAGGTGGACTTCAACCGTTGGTATGAGCGCGACCATTATTATGGTGGTTGCTTGCAGGGGCCGTGGCTTTTGGCGGGGAGTCGATGGGTATCGACCCGGCCGCTCAAGGACCTTCGATTTCCCAACGAGAGCAGTCTCGCAAAACCGGCCGTCGACGCGGGCTCTTTTCTTGCCATGTACTGGGTGACGGAAGGGAAGCTCAAGGAGTGGAACGAGTGGGGCAGCAAGCAGGTCTTCTGGCTCTACAAGAACAACCGCGGTTTTGAGCATCGGACCCACGTCCATACACTGCTCTATAATCTGGACTGGACGCATTATCGGGACGAAGATCCGGTACCTGTCGAATTGGCTCTCGATCATCGATACGCAGGGCTCGTCACGCTTGCTGTCGAGCGCCATCCGGGTGTCGAGCAAGACCAACTCGATACGTGGATGAAGGATTATCTGCCCGGTTTCCTCGAGGGATCTCCGGTGGCCCAATGTTCGGTGTGGTCGCCGATCCCCCAGGGCGATGCTCCGATGTCCATTCCCAAGGTGGAGCGCACGGACGCTCTCGATATGCAGATCTTTTTCGTCGATGCACCGGCCGCCGATACCTGGTCCCGGTTTCGCCTTTACGCCGAGGCTCTGGAGGGCAGTGGCCTGGCCAAGGTCGTATTTGCCTCGCCCTGGCTGCCGACAGTTCCAGGCACGGACACCTATACCGATCAGCTCTGGTGATTATTGCCGTCACAGCGGATTACCTGCAGGATCCGATCGCGTGCCTGCAGAAGGCTTTCCCTGATGCCGAGGTCCGATCTAACGGCACGGGGCAGATACTCCCTCGCGATATTCTGCTGTCGAAGATCGTCGGTGCGGATGCGGTGATTGCCTTCGGCCGCGACCTCATCGACGCCGAGTTTTTCGATGCGGCGGGTCCGCAACTGCGCATTGTCGCCAATACGGCCGTCGGGGTGGATAATATAGATTTGGCGGAAGCGCGCCGCCGAGGAATCCGCGTGACCAACACACCGGATCCCGTTTGCGAACCAACTGCGGATGCAGCCTGGCTGCTGATGTTGGCGGCGGCACGCAGAGTGACAGAGGCGCAGGAACTGGTTCGTAGCGGTAGCTGGGAGGGTTTCTGGCCAACTCTTCTGGTGGGGCGCAAGATGCTGCGAAAAACTCTGTTGGTTGTCGGCGCCGGGCGGATCGGCGGGGCGATCGCGCGGCGATCGATCGGTTGGGAGATGAACGTCCTCTACGTTGCGAACAGCAACAAACCACACCTCGAGTCGTCACCAATCGAGGCCCGCCGCGTTGCGTTGGAGGATGGCTTGGCGCAGGCGGATTTCGTTTGCCTGAGCGTGCCGCTAACCGAAGAGACTCATCATTTGATCGATGCTCGGCGCCTGGGCTTGATGAAGGATTCTGCGGTCCTGGTCAATGTGGCTCGCGGCCCGGTTGTGGACGAGGCTGCGTTGGTTCGGGCGCTCGAGGCGGAACGAATTTTTGCCGCCGGACTGGATGTTTTTGAAAGGGAGCCGGCGCTGCAGGATGGTCTGGCGGCTTTGCCCAACGTGGTGCTCTTGCCCCATCTTGGCAGTGCTACCGCCGAGGACCGCAACTGGGTGATCGAGATGGCGACCGCGAGCGTGATCGCTGTGTTGCGGGGGCAGGTGCCGGAGAATCTCGTCTGACGATTCAGAATCGCCGGGCCGCCAGAGTGATCAGGGATTGTACTTGTTCTTCAGCCTCGGGGCGGGCGACGATCAGATGTCCGATTTGGAGACTGAGTCCGATCAGAAATAGCGAGAGGGCCATGGGCTCCTCTTGATCGCTGACGCCGATCTCTCGGAGTGCTTCGCATACCTCGTCGACAAAGGCGTGGTCCGATGCCATGCCCAACGCCGGGCCTCCGGACAGGATCAATCTCGATAGAGGGGGATCGGATCGCCAGAAATCAGCCACCAACTGGAGGGTGAGGCGGGTCAGGCTCTCTGGGGCGACACCCGGGTCGAGCGCGCAGAG
>DLYX01000591.1:5103-7477 GCA_003447545.1 Deltaproteobacteria bacterium
GGTCAGGCTCTCTGGGTCGACACCCGGTTCGAGCGCGCAGAGCATTTCCGCGAGAAGTTTGCGCCCGGTTTCCCGGGAGACCGCTCCGAAAGCACTCCGCTTGTCGCCGAAATAGAGATAGAAGGTCCCGGCGGCCACGCCCGCCGCGCGCGAGATCTCCCCAGTCGTCGCTCCATCATAGCCGCGCTCGAGAAAAACCTCTCTGGCGGCAGTGATGAGTGCGCGTTCTGTCTTCTCCCGACGGGTCGGGCGAGTCGCAGGCTTGGAATCGACCTCGACCAGTTTCCGGGATGGTTTGCTCACGTCTCTTAAGCAGAGACCTTTTGGACGATCTTTCTTTTGCCTGCATTGATCGCCTGCAGATCCTTGATTCCCGCTTCTGCCACATCGTATCCGATAAGGGAATCGCCCTCGGCCCGCAGAGCTGCCATGTCCACCCAATTACCGTAGGTCGCGCGAGTTCGGTCGGTGATGATCCCCGCATTGTCGAGAGTTTTGATCAGGGTGCGGAAGATATCATTTCCTTCCATCATCCGCTCCCGACGTTCATCGTCGGTGACCGCTTCGGCCATCGCTCCCTGCACCCACTCCCAGTCAAGGCCGTATTTGGGGTAGAGGGCCCGGCGCTGTTCAGGGCTGACCAGGTTGAAAAGGAGGAGCTGGAAACATTCTTCAGCCCAGTCTTCGACAGCATTATGTTCGGCTTCGGGCAGATTGGGAACGGTCTCGTGAGCCCAAATCTTCCCGAATTTATGATGGAAGGCTTCATCCGTCATGATGAGCTGGCAGAGTCGTCGGAGGAGTGGATCATTGGATTCCTGATAGAGCGTCGTGAACGCGCCCATGGCCAGCCCCTCGACCAACATCTGCATGCCGACAATCTTCTGGTAGACGATCGGGCTGGCGACGATCTGTTTGAGCAACCCACCGAGAGTATCTCCCGGGGCCATGATCTTCCCGTCGAAACGAGCTTGCATATAAAGGGTGAAAGCATGCACGTGGCGGGCTTCTTCGCGGACCTGGTTGGCGGCATATTCTTGTGCGCCCGGATCAAGAAAGATGTCGCAGAGTGAGGACGAAAGGCTGAGTGCCCCCTGTTCGCCATGCAGAAGTTGGGAGATCGTCCAACAGGCACTGTCGTGCATGAACTCCATGCGCTGTTTCTCGTCGAGGCGGTCCCAGACCGCCGTGCGAGGCTCGATCAGAAATTGCTCGGGGAGAATGGACCCCTCGAGAGGCGGAGGGTTGATGAGGTTGATGTAGGCCGGGTCTTCCGGATTCCAGAAATGTTCGTCCGTCCGAGCGATGATATTTTCAAAAGCATTGGATCGCTCGAAGTAGCGCCCATTCACCATCATGGCGGAAAAATCGTCGCGGTCGACGGTGCGGTAATTTGGGTTTACGGACATTTTCACTCTCCTCCAAAGGTTGAGAACTTCTCATTAATGAGGGTTCCTCACTTTGGCAAGTCTGTCGAGAACTTTTTCGGTATATCCCGGAAGTTCCCAGGCCGGGGAAATCGACTGCAGGCGTGCCTCAGCGTTGCAAAAGTTTACCCGCTTGGCGGGAAAATCGCTCGGCTTCCTCTTCTTTCTCACTGAGGTCCGGCATGCGCGCTGGAACGTCGAGACCACGAAGCGAAGCGGGCCGCGCGTACATGGCTGTTTTCCAGCGCTCCAGAGCGGGGAGGCCCTCGATCGAGACGCCTGACCATTTATGGGTGCGAATCCAGGCCCAGTTGGCGATATCGGCAATCGAGAAGTCATCGGCGAGCCACTCCCGATCCGTGAGGTGGCGGTCAACCACCTCGAGAAGTCGGCGCGTCTCGTTCTGGTAGCGAGAGATCGCACTCGGAAGTTTCTCCGGGAAGTATCGAAAAAACACATTCGCCTGACCCATCATCGGGCCGACACCCCCCATTTGGAACATCAGCCATTGGATGACCCGAGAACGTCCTTTGGGATCTGTCGGCAACAAGCGGCCCGCTTTTTCGGCCAGATAAATCATGATCGCGCCAGATTCGAAGATGGGGAAATCCCCGGCTTCTCTGTCGACAATCGCCGGTATCCGACCGTTCGGGTTGATCGCCAGAAATTCCGGCGTCTTCTGCTCATCTGCACCGAGATTGATCGGGTGCACTTGGTAGGGAAGCTCTAATTCCTCAAGTGTAATCGAGGCCTTGTGCCCATTAGGCGTTGGAGATGTGTAGAGATCGATCATCTGGGAACGGCTTATTGGAGCCCAACGGCGTCGACGTTCCAGGTGATGTCCCCCGGAGCGAGGCGCGTCACCACTTTCTTGGAGATTCGACCGTCCGTAATCGTATACTGACGAAGTTGGTTCTGGTCTTCGGAGGCCACATAAACCTCCAGGG
>DLYX01000593.1 GCA_003447545.1 Deltaproteobacteria bacterium
TCGTTATCGTCGACGATGACTTCTTCTGAAAGCACCGGCGCGCTGTGCTGCTTGGCGCACTGAGGGTCGGCATCCATGCGGAGCTTCTTGCGCTTCGGCGCGTCTCCATCGAGGGTGACTTTGCCTTCCACCTTGCCCGCAGCGCTGGAGGCCTGCGGCAGCATGAGGAGGCCCGCGAGGGCGGCAACACTGAAGATTCCCAAAGCTTTTCCGAACGTGGTCTTCACAATGATCCTTCCGATTTCGCGTGAAGCTCTATGCTTCACGTTTTGCTGCGGCCCCTGATTGCAGGTTTTTTGCCACAGGAGCAGTTCATTCAGTTTGAAGCGCCGCAACCAATGCATCTTGCGGTCGGTCCGGCACGATGCCGCACCCTGTTTCGCTACCAGACGGGCACCGGTGGTACAATTTGTCGCATGCGGCGGTAATCTTGACTATCGTCTGGCCGCACCGTAGTTCGTTTTACCTGCTAACTGCTGATTTTCATTGGCGAACCCTAGGTTCTTTCAGTTTGAGAGGTTCCTGCCCACAGCGCAAGCGGCAACAGTCATTTTTTGAGGGGCACGGTCGGCTGGCAGCGATCAAGTCGAGGCCCGAGAACTTGAGGAGAGAGCATTGAGCGCCAAGATTGCGGTATTCCCCGGTGATGGCATCGGACCAGAAGTGACCCGGGAGACCGTGGCCTGTCTCCGGAAACTGGATGAATCAGCCGGTATCGGTTTCGAATTTGAAGAGGCTCTTCTCGGGGGCTGCGCGATTGATGCTCTGGGGATTCCTCTCCCGCCAGAAACCGTGGCACTGGCCAAGGACTCCGACGCATGTCTTCTGGGCGCAGTCGGTGGGCCGAAATGGGATGACCCTCGGGCGAAGGTGCGTCCGGAACAAGCCTTGCTCGGGATTCGCAAGGAATTGGAGCTTTTCGCGAATCTTCGGCCGGTGACATTGAACGAGGCCCTCCTCGATGCGTCAACGCTGAAGCCCGAGGTTGTTCGCGGGGTTGACCTCCTGGTGATCCGGGAGCTGACCGGCGGCATTTACTTCGGCGAGCCGAGTGAACGTCGAGATGGTCCCCACGGACGCGAAGCCGTCGACACACTTTTCTACACGGAAGGAGAGGTTCGCCGCGTGGTGGAAGTCGCCTTTGATCTCGCTCGCAAGCGCCGTGGGAAAGTGACTTCGGTCGACAAGGCGAACGTGCTTTCGAGTTCGCGTTTGTGGCGCGAGGTGGCTCACGAAGTCGCTGCGGAAAACAAGGATGTGGATTACGAGGATCTGCTGGTTGATGCGATGGCGATGCATTTGATCCGGCGCCCTCGCGATTTCGATGTCGTGGTGACGGAGAATCTATTCGGAGACATTCTGACGGATGAGGCCGCGATGCTTCCGGGCTCAATGGGACTTTTGCCATCCGCTTCGCTCGGTACAAGGCGAGGCGAGGTTCAGGTGGCCGGGGAGACGCGTCCGACGATTTTCGGACTTTATGAACCGATTCACGGAAGTGCGCCGGACATCGCCGGCAAGGGGTTGGCGAATCCGTTGGCAGCGATTCTGTCGGCGGCCATGATGCTCAGATTCTCTTTGGGGCAGGATGAGGCCGCGGCGCGACTTGAAGGTGCGGTGGATGCAGTGCTCGCTGCAGGTCTCCGGACAGCCGATATGGCCATCGAGGGCGAATCTCCAATATCGACGACGGCAATGGGCCAAGCCGTGTGTGAACAGATCGGCTGATACGCTGTGGCTTCCATTTTTATTATCGGGGGTAGCGAAGATCTCGCGGCCGAGGTTCTCGGCGAATTGCTCTCTCGTGGCCATGATCCCGAGCAATTCCGGTTGCTCCACGACAGCGCCACAGCAGGAGAATTTGTTGCCGTTGGCGAGACCAGGTTTCGCGTGGAGCTTGCGAGCGAAGAAGCCCTGGAAGAGGCAGAAGCGGCTATCTTTCTGGGTGACGGGCTTCTGGCCAAGGATTTTGTCCCGCTCCTGGCCGAGCGGGGAACTCTGGTGGTGGATGCGAGTCCCTACTCGCGTCGCATGGGGCTGGGCACGCTTGTCGTACCCGAAGTGAACGGGGAGTTGCTGGGAGCGGAGGGTCGTTCCCAACTCTTTGCGTTTCCGATGGCGACGACGGTGGGATTGGCGATCGCTTTGGCCCCTCTACACGCATTTGCCGCGATTCGCAGAGTGGTGGCGACTGTTTTCGAGCCAGCCTCCCAACGCGGGCCCGCGGGAATCGAAATGTTGTCACGGCAGTCGGTAGCGATGGTCTCCGGTGAGGGGGTCGATCGCGAGAAACATCCCGAGACCTTCGCCTTCAATGTTCGACCACAGGCTGCGGGACCAGAGGGCGAAGGTTGGGCTTTCGATGAGCGGATGGTGTGTCAGGAAATCGAGTCGCTTTTCCCGCAACCCGCTTTCGACGTTTTTCTGACGATCACGCGCGTGCCGGTTTTCGTCGGAGCCGCCCAGTCACTTTGGGTCGAATTCGACAGCAACGTTTCGCTCGAGGAAGTTCAGGAGGCGTTGCGCGGCGCACCGAGCATTCTGGTCGCTGGAGACGAGCTTCCCGAGGCTACCGACGAGGAGGCGCAACTCGTGCTGGCGGATGAGGAGGCCGGTCCGCTCGACGTCGCCGGATCGAGTGCCGTCCATGTGGCACGTTTGCGGCTCGATCCGCTGCGTTCGGATTGTCTCGGAATGTGGATTGCCTTCGATGATATGCGCAAGGGGGTCGCGCTCGGAGTTGCCAGCGTGTTCGAACGGGCCTGGGGTCGGTACGGCCCGGAGTATTGACCTGAATGCGCTGGCGGGCAGTAGTGGCTTATGACGGGACCGGCTTTGTCGGATGGCAGACTCAAAGCGGTAACGGTCGGACGGTTCAGGAGGAACTCGAAGGCTGTTTGAGTACCGTGCTGCGAGAAGAGATTCGTGTCGAGGCAGCCGGACGCACCGATACAGGCGTCCATGCTCGCGGACAGGTCATCGCCTTCGACCACGCGGAATCAATCGAGGACGTCCCGCGAGCTCTCCATTCGATCAACTCGATTCTTTCGTCCGAAATCCGGGTTTACGAGTTCAGGCAAGCGGATCCGGACTTCGATCCGCGGCGTCATGCCGTGCGGCGGACTTATCGGTATCGGATCTGGAACGCACCGTTCAGCTCGCCATTCGAAGTGCGTACGTCGTGGCACGTGCGCGAATTGCTTGAGATCGACAGCATGCGGGAGGCGGCACGCGCGCTCCCCGGACGTCATGATTTTTTCAGCTTTCAAACTGCCGATAACATCGTGCGGCCAAGCGTGCGTGAATTGATGGTCGCCGAGGTTCACCGGGAATTGTCCCTGGTTGAGGTCGAGATCACCGCGAACGCCTTCTGCCGGGGGATGGTCCGTAACCTTGTCGGGCAACTCGTCGAGATTGGCAGGGGACGAGCTCCGGTGTCTTCCATGGCCGGGCAATTGGCCGAACGGGACCGCAGTCATGCCGCTCCTGCGGCCCCGCCGCAGGGTTTGTTTCTCGAAAGGGTGGATTATTCATGAATGTCGATATCAGCTGCCGAAAATGCGGGGAACGAAAACGCATGCCCATCGGGACGCCGGCTGCGGGCACTACCCTCGAAGACCATTTGCACCTGCTTCGCGAGAGGTTGACCCATCGCCCGAGCTTCGAGTGTTTTGGGGGGCATCTGGAGTTGCGCCCGCCTGTTCCCGAGTTCTGGGAAGTGCATTGGGAGACTGTGGGCGACTGATCGCAGGGTCAGTCGAGGGCTTCTTGGAGGTCGGCGGTCAGATCGTCGGAATCTTCGAGGCCAACGGCGATTCGAATCAGATTGTCCTTGATGCCGATTGCCAGACGCTCCTCGGAGCTGAGCTCGAAGAAGCTCATCAAAGCCGGTTGTTCGATCAGAGATTCCGCGCCTCCGAGAGAAGGCGCAATCTGGAAAATCCGAGCCTTGTCGACCACAGCGGATGTCTCTTCCAGACCACCGGCAAATTCGAAGCTGACGACACCTCCGAACCCGGTCATTTGCCGTGCCGCAATCTCGTGGCCCTCGTGGCTCGGCAGTCCGCAATAGTAGGCTCGCACGACGTTTGGATGGGCTTCGAGCATATGCGCGATACGCAAGGCGGATGCGTTCTGTTGGGCGACGCGAATCGGTAGCGTTTTGAGCCCTCCAATCAGCAGGTATGCCGCATGTGGGTCGAGAACCCCGCCGAGAACCCCCTGGCATTCGCGGATTGCGTCGATCAGAGGTTCGGATCCAAGGATGATGCCCGCCATGATGTCGTTGTGGCC
>DLYX01000434.1:0-2494 GCA_003447545.1 Deltaproteobacteria bacterium
GGTTTTCGTTGAAATTCCGGTACACGAGTTCCCCGCACGCCGAGCCCACCTGCGGGTCCGCGAATGGATAAAGCAGTTCCTTGAGGGCATCGGGTTCGTACATGCCGTTGGCATCCGTGAAAACGATCACGTCGCCGGTTACCAGCGGCATGGTTTCATTCAGCACGAGGTTTTTGCCGCGGTTGGGTTCAAAGCGATGGAGCACGACCCCACGGTCGGCAAAGCTTCGTGCGATCTCGGGAGTTCGATCGGCAGAGCCGTCGTCAGCGACCACCACCTCGAGCCGCCCTTCGGGGTAGTTGAGGCCGATCGCATTCTCGATCTTCTGTTCCAGAACCTCTTCCTCGTTATAGGCAGAGATGATCAAGGTTGCTTTTGGCAGCAGCTCATCTTCGCGAGGGCGCACGGGCGGCTTCGGTCGGACTTTGCCGAGCAGAACCAGCGCGAGAGGGTATCCAATAAAATGGTAGCCCAAGGCTCCGACCGAGAGCCAGAAGAGAATCATTCCGAACATATGACTAGATATTTCCTCGCGAAGCGTTTTCGAGCAATGGACTCCCCGAATTTCGAGAATCTACAGTCTTTTCGGCCCAATTTGCAGGAATCTTGAATCCAGCATCTTGCAGCGATGCGCGATACGCTCTTTGCATCGAACCGATCATGGCATCGAGGCTGTAGTGCTCTTCGACCCGCTTTCGACCGGCGCCGGAAAGGCTGGCGGCAAGCTGCGGATCGGTCAGGACACGTTCGAGTGCATCGGCGAGGCCCGCCGCATCATGCGTATCCGCGAGGAGTCCGGAAACACCGTCTTCGATAATTTCGTCGCAGCCACCCGCCCGGGTGCTGACGACCGGGAGTCCCGCAGCCATTGCTTCTAAAAGGGCATTGGGCATGCCCTCAATCACCGAGGACAAGAGGTAGACATCCCAGCGCGGAAGCAGGGCCGGGACGTCATTGCGCCGACCAAGGAATTGGACGCAATCCTCGAGGTCGAGCGCGTGCCGCTGCAGCAGAAGTTCGTCCCGCAGGTTTCCCTCACCGACAATCTCGACCTGCAGGCCCGGGATCAATTTTCTGAGAGCGGCGAATGCTTCCAGAGCGAATTCGTAACCCTTTTTCCAGCCCAGTCGTCCAACCATGCCGATGGTGGGCCGGGCGGGGTCGAGCGGTCGCCGGACAGCGGCCGAGGGGAACTCGACTCCGTTCGGGATCTCCAGAATCTTGCTCGGAGGACACCATTCGTGAGTCCGCACAAGCTCACCTACGGAGCCTGCGTTGACCACGACTTGATCCGCGACGCGATTGGAAAACGCGGCTGCCAGTCGCCGATCGCGACGTGTGTAGAGGTCGAGGCTCCTCTTGGCGACAAAGGTCACGGGTGCAGCGCGGAAGAGTCTGGCGAGAGCGGCAAGGAAGTTGCCCTCAAAGAGGTAGCCGTGAACGATATCGACCTTGTGTCGGCGCAGCTCGCGCGACATTTCCCATGTCGAGCGCAGGGTCGCCGGGCGCATCATGCTGTCGCGGATCCCCACGGCATGCACGGCCGTGTCCCGGGCCCGAAATTCGTCGGCTAATTCCCCGGGATCATCGGACGCCGTCCAGATCTCGGGCGTGAACTGGTCACGGTCGAGTCCTTCGACGACTCGGAGAAGATGCTTCTGCGCCCCTCCGATTTGTAGATGGTCAACGATATAGGCGACACGAAACATCAGGCGCCTTGAGGCCTGTAGAGAGCTCGAGCGGCGGCACGTCGGGCGCCGGCTGTGCCTGCATTCTGTCCGGGCAGGCCGCGGCCACGCAATTCTTCATCCTCGGCCCATCGGGACAGGACGACGGCGATGGCGACCAGGAAGTAGACATGAACCTCGAGCCAGACATCGGCGAAAATCGAGAAGAAGAGCAGCAGAATCAGGTAGAGGTTCAGAAATTCAGGCAGATAGGGAAGGGTTTCGTGGTTCTTGTATTTTGGCCGGAGTTTTTGGATCCGCGTATAGAGCGCAGCAAAGAGGCTCAGGTAGAGAAGGCCGGCGATGATGCCTCCTTCGGCGAGAGACCAGATATACGAGTTATGTGGAGGCTTGTAGGAGCCGTGCATGATGGCATTGACCCAACGGAAGTTCGCCAAGCCGACGCCCGTGATCGGGTATTCGGAAATGATGGTGGTCGCCTCGGCCAGAGTCGTGGTGCGCACCTGCGTGGAGCGACTTCCTTCCGCAGAGGCACTGCCGTCCGTCGAGGCAGCAGGCGCAAAGGGGTTCAGATTCAGCAGGCGCTCGCGGTGGTTTTCGGTCAACGCGAAGTTGAAGGCGAGAACGAAAATGGCAATCCCGAAAAAGCCGGATCCAATCTTCCATCGACGCGGTACCTGAGGACCTTTGAGCAGCATGAATCCCACCAGAGCGAGCCCGAGGAATCCACTACGTGAAGCGGAGAGGAGAACCAGCGGCACGCTGCAAATTGCGAGGAAGAAGAATAATGTGCGCACGGCAATCGA
>DLYX01000434.1:2805-3947 GCA_003447545.1 Deltaproteobacteria bacterium
CGGCAATCGATCGAGCCGTGACCGCCAGATAGACAAAGAGCGCGATGCCCACGTTCATCATGAAGGCAAAGCGGTTCAAGTTGACCGCCCAGCCAACAGATTTGGAGGAAATTCGGTAGTCCGCTTCGCCGGCAATGATCTCACCGCCAAGGGTGGGGAGCGCCGCGGCAATACACGCAGCCAGCACGATGAGGACGGTGCGCAGTTGGCTGGGTGTTTTGACCCATTGGATGAAAAAGATCACGAAGGCCACGCGCGAGAGGAGTTCGAACATCCACCGGCCGCTATCGTCCGAGACCCCGTAGAAACGACCCATGGAGCCTTTGACCTCAACCGAAGGGAGAAGGCGTTTCTCCGGCAAGTACAGCTCGCTGACGTAGGAGATCGCGATAAACCAGACGGCAATCATCAGGAGCAGACGAATTTCTTTCTCTCGGAAAAACCAGAAATCTCGCGTCTGGTAGAGGTGCCAGGTCAGCATCAGGGTCAGCGAGGCCCCCAGCAAATTGTTGATGGTCAGGGGAGGAGAGCCTTTGAGCGCATCCGGGACGGACACCAGCATCGTCGACATGATGATCAGAACGCCGATCAGGGGTTGGTAGAAAACGGCAACCGCACCAACCAGGGCCAAGCCAATGAAGGCCCCACCGATCGCAAGCTTCTCGTCGGTCAGAGCCGCGTACGCAAGGAAGATTGCGTAGATGACGAGAACGCCCACCGACCAAAGCGGAATCCCCGGAGTGGCGCTTGTGCGCCTCCGGGTCGCAGGTCGGGAGATCGGTAGCGACGGCGAGCTCACGCTTGCAGCTTGCCTCTCTCGATGCCGAGGGTGAATTCGGGCATCGCGCCATGACGGTTGTAGATGCCAATACGTTTCAGCGCGAGAAGGTCATCTCCTGCCTGGACGCTCCCGGTAAGTGAAGTCGTCGAGGAGTCGTATCCTGCATCTCGCACGATTCCCTTCACTTCGTCCGTCAGATGCGCGCTTCCGCGACCATTGGGGTAGGAAAAGTGCCGGACGGGTGCGCGCAGCTGCGCTTCGAGCGCCGCCTTCGAGCCGATGATTTCTGTTTGGGCTTCTTCGAATGTGGCGTTCGGCAGGTTGGGGTGGGTCAGGGTATGAGCCCCGAAAATCATGCCCG
>DLYX01000453.1 GCA_003447545.1 Deltaproteobacteria bacterium
AGGCCGGCCAGCTTGTCACCCTCGGTCAACAAGCCGATCGGCGACCAGAGTGGCTCGACTTTGAAGAGCAGCTTGCTGCGAGCCTTCTCCAGCATTCTCACTCGAACGGATTCAATTTTGGCGATCTTCTCTGCCGTAGCGTTGGGCGGAGGATCGGCAAGGGGCATATCTTCGATCCGGCGGCGATAATAAATCGTACAACCTTCCAAGCCGAGATCTTCCCAGGTCAGATCATGTTTCGTGAGGGTGGCCGGGATGCCCTTCGTTTCCAGTTCGACGACATCTTCTTCAATCCCGCGCTCGCGCAAGGCCTTGAGCGTGGTCTCGATCTGCAGGATCTTGGCGACGTCAATGGAAGCCAGCCCACCCCCGACGACGATCGCCCCATCCTGGACCTCGTAGGTTGGACCGTCATAGCCGGCTTCGCGGTAATGGTTGAACCAGTAAATAAATGGGTTTTGGTAGACCAGACCACGGTTGATGTAGGTATCGGCTCCCGAAACAGGCAGAGCGCGATCTCGCCACGCACCATTCGCCAGCAGGATGAGATCAAATCCCCAATCTTCGAGAAGCTCATGGAAGGTGATATCGCGACCGATCCCGGTGGAAGGGAGAAAGGAGATTCCGGGTTGATCGAGTTTCTCGTCGATTGTCCGGTATTCCTTATTGCGCAGAGCGTGGTGCCACATGGGCAATCCATCTTCGACTTTTCCGTAAGGACGATCGTTTTGCTCGAATACGACGCAGAATGCGCCGGCTTCGCGGAGTCGAGAGGCCGCTTCGGCGCCGGCTGTGGCACCTCCGATAATGGCAATATTTGCAGAGAATTGAAGATTTTCAGACATGGTTCCTACCACCCGATGGTGCCGTCGTGATGAACATTTGATGCTCTCCATCGGGTAGCCTGATGGGAATTGGCGCGCAAGATGGCAATTCCGTCAGCTGAATCAGAGGTTTTTCAGGGGCGCAGGCCAGCCACAAAGATTTCGCGGAATTGATCGATTGCGCTGCGGCGGCCCCGACGGGGGGCGGCCGGGCCGATCAGGAAACCGAAAACGCCGGCGATGAACAGAGCCCCGATCACGTTGGGAGGCAGGTCTTGCCGAATGCTGCCCTGCTTCTGGAAGGTTTCGATCCATCGTGAGATCGGCTCGATTTGCGGGCTTTCTTTCCAGTCATGGGTGGCGGGGCTTCGAAAGGCGAGCCCGACGAGGTCCCGCACGGTTTCGGGCTCTTCGCGTGTCTCGAGAAGGGCTTGCGTGACCCGCAAAAGAAGCTCGTCGATGGATTTGGGTGCCTCGATCGCTTCGAGGCGCTTCTTCAGGCCTTCCTCCACGTTGTCGCGGAACGCCTGAAGGACTTCTTCTTTACCCTGGTAGTGGAGATAAAAGGTGCCTCGGGCGACTCCCGCGACTTTGACGATCTCGTCAACCTGCACCTGATCGAAACCTTTTTTCTGGAATAATCCCAGAGAGGCATCGTAGAGGCGCTGGCGAGTTTCGATCTTCTGCCGCTCTCGTGCACTCAGGTGCGGATTTCTCGGGGCCATTCCCCGAGACTGTCAGACCGAAGGCCCACCTTCAATCAGGGCGGTGGCGGTGGGAGAAAAGAACCTCGCGGCTTCAGGATGCGGGGCGGAGCTTCCCGGGTACGGGTGTTTTTTCGGCGACCTCCGGCCGAATCTCCTGCAACCGGCGGATCTCGTCGGGTGGCAGAAGAAGCGCCTCCCCGAGGTCAGCGGCCACGATTTGTGGTGCTTCTCCGTCGCAGGACACGCGGTGCTTTGCGAGCGCCCGGATCAGGTGGAGGGGAATGGTGCTGCGTCCCTCTGCGAAGCCTGCTCGGTAGGCCAAACGCCAGACCAGAGCGAGCCCGACGAGGAAGGCTGAAAAACTGAGGAAAATTGTCAACATCGTAACCATGGACGGAGGGGATCGGAGAATCTTTCATCCAACCGTCCCGTCGCACCCGTTCCACATGGTAGACTGCCGCCACGCCCGTTTCCATGCTGAAGGGAGGCCTCACGGCGGTTTTCTCGAGGAATTAACAATTCGCAGCCGTTTTAGGCCAGAAGCTGGCTCGGGTAGCGTGTGCTCGGGAATGGCGCGCGAAATCCGAAAGATAACCTCGTCTGAGGCGAGGGTCATGACGGTCGCGGATGTGGATCTGCTCTCGAGGTGTCTGGATGGGGATTCGGAGGCTCGGGAAGAATTCGTGATGTCGACGGATGGGCTGATTCGGTGGACTCTGGTTGGGACTTTCCGTCGTTACGGCCGTCGATTGGAGGAGGAAGATCTGGAGGATCTGCGGCAGGAGGTCCTGCTGGCTTTATTCCGCGAGAATTCGCGGAAGCTGCGTCAATATGAGGGACGCAATGGTGCCAGCCTGGCTACCTGGTTGCGGGTGGTGGTCACCCGCCTGGCAATCGACCGAATCCGCAGTCTTGCAGCTGGAGAGAATGTGGAAAGTCTCGAGACGAGATCGCCGGCTGGAATTCCGGATGTCGCTGTCGAAGACAGCGGACCCGAGAGCGCTGCTGTTGCCTCCGAGCAGCGCCAGCATGTTTTGGGATTGATCGCAGAACTCTCACCGGGGGACCAACTATTTGTCCGCTTGTTCTACTATCAGGATGCGACGATGGAAGAAGTGTCCAAGGTGATGGGGATCAGTCGGAATGCCGCTTATGTTCGCAAGATGCGGCTGCATCGCCGTCTACGGAGTCTTTTGGAGCACGCTTCATGAAAGAACACGCTGGCAAGGAAGATCAGGTAATTCGTGGGATGATTCAGGATGCTCTGGGGCATGGCACGCCGGATGATCTGAACCATCCGTCGGACACCACGTTAGCGGCATTTGCGGACGGCGTTCTGGTCGAACCTGATCGATCCCGTGTGGAGAAACATCTCGCGGCGTGCGCATCCTGCTCGGAAGTCCTTCTGATGGCCTCGCGTGCGGCTTCGGAGCCTGCCTCTCCCCGGAAGGGTCGACACCTATGGCGGATGGCCGCGTCCTTTCTGCTGGTTGCGGGCAGCGTGGCTGCGGCGCTCTCGCTTGGACGCATCACCGGTGCGCAGATCGAGTTATTGGCAATGGGCCGGCTGGATCAGATGATGGGCGGAGGTGTTTCGGCAGCGGATGTGCAATTGACCTTCGAGGACGGACCGACGCTCAGGATTTCGGAACTAAGCCTCGCGCTTCATAAAGGAACAGCCCCGACGGTCACCGCCCGT
>DLYX01000050.1 GCA_003447545.1 Deltaproteobacteria bacterium
CCATCGCGGCCAACTGCGCCGGCCTGCAGAACCCGGACGCCTTCTGGACGTTGCATGATGCCTACTTCAAGGACCAGAAGCAGCTGACTCCGGAAAACGTCGTTTCGAAAAGCGAAACCTATCTCGCGGGATCCGGCATCGATATGAACACCTGGAAGAACTGCGCGGCCGACACCAACTCGGCGGAATACAAAGCCGAAGCCGCCAACGTCGATGCCGATATGGCCTTCGGCCAGGCCATGGGCGTATCCGGCACCCCGGGTTTCTTCGTCAATGGAGAATTCCTCAACGGTGCCCAGCCGATCGATGCCTTCGTGCCGCTCATCGAAGCAGCCAAAGCAAATTCCTGATCGTATTTGATCCGAGCCGGGGCTCACACAAAGTGAGCCCCGGTGAGGTTTCCTCATGACCCAAGAGCGTTTTCCCATCGTGGCGCCCGAGACCGTCGGGATCGACCCCGAAAGACTCGCCGCGCTGATCCAACGTGCTTCGCGCGAGGTCGACGAAGGTCTGTTGCCATCGGCCCAGATCGCCATCGCGCGACACGGCCAGCTCGTCGCCATGCACACTTTCGGGCAAGCGCAGTTCCAGGGCAAGACAGCTCCGGCGACCAACGACACCCTCTATTGTGTGTTCTCGGCGACCAAAGCGATCACATCGGCTGCCGCATGGATGCTGATCGAAGAAGGCCGGCTCGATATCGACCAACCGGTAGCGAATCTGATCCCCGAGTTCGGAGCTCGCGGCAAAGAGGCCGTGCGTATCGAGCAACTTTTCACCCATACCGCCGGATTTCCCAACGCGCCCTTTCCGCCCAATGTATTTCTCGACCGGGAAAAACGTCTCGAGTTCTTTCGTCGCTGGAAATTGGAGTGGGAGCCCGGGTCGCGTTTTGTCTACCATCCATCGTCGAGCATGTATGTGGTGGCGGAACTGATTGAACGGATCTCCGGGCAAACCTACGCCGACTTCGTCCGTCAACGGATCGCCCTGCCTCTGGGGTTGAAAGATCTTCGCTGCGGTCTGCCAGGCAGCGAGCACGCGCGCCTCGCAGATATCGAACACGTCGGCAACGCACCGACGGCCAGCGATTATGAGGCCGCGGGAATGCCGCAACCTCCGGAAACGGAGGTCACCGAAGATGCGCTGCGCAGCTTCAATCTCCCCGATGTGCGCGAAGCGGGCATCCCCGGCGGAGGCGGCACCATGACAGCCGCAGAGATCGCGCTTTTCTATCAGGCTCTCCTGCGCGACAGCGAGAGCTCCGAGGGACCGGGCCTCTGGCAGCCCGGGACTCTGCAGATGGCACGCGAAATCCGCTCGGGCGACCTCCGCGACCCACTCTTCGGCAACCTCGCCAACCGCGCTCTGGGCCTGATGATCGCGGGCGACGAAAAACGAACCTTTCGGGGGTTCGGGCACGGCAACTCACCCGAATCCTTCGGGCACGGCGGCGCTGGCGGACAAATCGCCTGGGCCGATCCGGCGACCGGCATCTCCATCGGTTATTGCACCAACGGCCATGACCGCCACCCCATCCGTCAGGCGCGTCGGTCGGTCGCGATCTCGAGCCTCGCGGCCACCTGCCTCCAGGAAGGCCCTTGAGCAAGCGCCAGCCCCGGCTTCTGCAGAAAAATCGCAGAAGCGGCGACGGCAGCTTTCCCTGCCGGGCGCATCTCGGGTAGACAAAAGCCTCCCCTTCCCGGTTCCCCCTTGGGCAAACAGGGGCTTCAGGCAATGGCATCTTGATGAGATCGAATATAACCCGCTGGCTCAGCCTGCTCGCACTCATGGCCCTGCTTTTTTTCGGCCTGGGCGAGGTATTGAGCCGAGCCCTCAACCTTGTGGACCGGGCGAACGGATTCCCGCGAAAACTTTTTGTCGCTGCCCCCGAAACTGGTCTGAGCTATCGCATGCGGCCGGGCGTAGACGGAACCGTTCGAGGCGTGCCCGTGCGGACCAACCAACTCGGCTTCCGTGGCCCGGAAGTCGAGCCGGTGCCCGGCCCTGCGGTCCGGCGAGTTGTGATTCTCGGGGACTCCGTGACCTTCGGCTTTCGCATGCCCGAGACCGAGATCTTCCCCACTCTGATCGCCGAGCAACTGGCCGAGACGACCGATGCGCCCTGGGAGATTCTGAATTTTGGCGTCGAGGGCTATAATACCGTTGCCGAGCTGGAAGTTTTGCGCTCGACCGCACTGGACCTGCGCCCGGAGACGGTCGTGCTTGTCCTGAACCTGAATGACTATGACGAGACCCCGTCGGTTGGTCCGCGTGGCGTCCTGACCCTGAACCGCGAGGAAACGATCTCTGCCTGGTCCCCGGCACACGTCTCCGAATTCTACCTCCTGCTGCAATGGCTGATCCGGACCGGAGGGAGCGTCTGGTTCGGCGAGCCGGCGCCACCCCCCTCCTCCGCAGCAGTATCGACCGAGTTCGAGCCTCTCGACCTCTACGTTTCCGCCCTGCGCAAGGAATATTGGCGCAATCCGACCGACAGCCGCATGGCGACCATGCACGCCGCGCTTCGCGAAATAAAACGGGAAACAGAAGAGCGAAACATCGGTCTTCTGATCGTGATTCTGCCCGACGGTGACCAGATCGGCGCAGCGAAAGCCGATATGATCCCGCAAATCCGCCTCGAGAAAATTTGTGCGGAAGAGGAACTGGATTGCCTGGACCTCCATCCGGTCTTCGCCCAGTCACAGACGCCCAATCTCTTCATGGATATCATGCATCCGAATGCCGCAGGTCACGCCTTGGTTGCCGAGGCAATTGCATCTCGACTGGGGAATCGGTGACTCCCTGGAAATCGCATTTGCCGGCGCTTGGATTCTTCCTTGTGCTCACCACCATGGTCTCTTGGCCTCTGGCCACACGCCTCGGAGATATGCTGCCAGTCGCAGCCAACCCCTGGCTCCGTGCCGATATTGATCTGCTCGTCTGGATCCTGGCGTGGACTTCTCGGGCCATTATCACGGCACCTCTCGAGATTTTCGAGGCCACCGTTTTCCATCCCGCACCTTTGGCATTAACAGCATCGGAAAATCTGATCGGGCTCACTCCCATTTCGACACCAGTGCTGCTGGCTACCGACAACCCGATCTTCACCTACAACTTTACCCTTCTGGCTGTCACTTTCCTGACGGCGTACACCGCCTATCGGGCGGTGCGCGACTTCGAAGACTCTCTGGTCGCCGGCCTCCTCGCGGGAAGCCTGCTGGCTTTCGACCCCCTCCTCATCCACCAATGGGCAAGGCTCCACGAGAGCGCCATCTCCTTGTTCCCGCTGGTCTTCATGCTCTCGTTCCGCGTCGCGCGAAAACCGACCCGGGCCAACTTCTGCGGCCTGATCCTGGTCACATCGATCCAAATCCTCGCGGGTGTTTATCTCGCCTTTATTTTGGGGACGTTCGCGGCCGGACTGGCACCAGGCCTCATCTGGCAGGCGCATCAGGCGGGCCGGACCGGCGCTCGTCCGCTGGCGGCCTTGTTGCTCGGCACGCTGGTCCCCGGAATCGTAAGCATTCCCTACATCACCCGTCAGGCCGGCGGCACCTACCCCGAACTCCAGCAGGCTCTGGAAATTGCCAACCTCTATTCGTCATCACTGGGCCAGAGCCTCCTCGCACTCTCGTCCGGGACAGGGTGGCTCACCGCGCCCCTTGCCATTCTCGGCATGGCGAACCGAAATATCCCGACAGCGATCCGGCTGTCGCTCCTGCTCAGCCTGAGTCTCGGCCTGCTGCTCGCGGCAGGCCCACAAACGCCGCTGTTGCCCGGAACGGAGATCCCGGGCCTCTATCAGGGACTGGCGAGTATCCTGCCAGGATTCGCCACCATGCGCGCACCCGCCCGATTCCTGGTGATCTGCCATATCTGTCTGGCTTTGCTTTCGGGGCTGGGTGCGGCTCTCCTTATGCGCACGCTTGCCCGCCGCTATGGTGCGATCGTCAGTCGTATCAGCGGCCTGGCTTTGCTCACGCTTGCCATTGCGCTCATCTTCGGCAGCCAAACCGTATGGCCAATCCCCACAACCAAAGTGCCACGCGGTCCCTTTTTCCTGGGTGCCTATCAATGGCTGGCCGCGAACGGAACCGACGGTGCCGTCCTGGAATTGCCCGCGATGCAATCCCCATTGGAAAAGAAACCACTCGCGCAAACCGGTCGTGCGATGCGGGGGGCGCTCCGGCACGGCCTGCCGCTGATCAATGGCTACTCAGGCCACCCACCCCCCTCACATCCATTGCTCATGGCGTGGGCCCATCGGATTCCACAGGCTTCAGCACTCGAGGACTTCTGCCAGTACACGGATCTGCGCTGGATCATCGTTCACAACGGAATGCTGCCCGAAAGGGAAGAGAGCTTGCAGCATGGCCTTGCGAGCTGGGGCCTGCAAGAACGAGCGCGCTTCGGGCGCGACGTGGTCTACGAGATGCCACGCGCTTGCGGGCGTGACACGCATCGACTTCGAGAACATATAATTTCGCCGGAGGGTACCACCCTCGCGAATACCCCGATGCGCGCACTCGTGCCCGAGGAGAGGAACGGAACGATTACTGCCGATCTCGCGCCACCGTGGTTCACGAACTCTGTGCACTGGGTGGATCTGACCATCCAGAACCAGAGCAAGGTCACGTGGCCCGGCATGACCGCCGATCGAGAACACGCAGTCTCGATTCGCGCGCAGTGGGTCTCGGCTGCGGGGATCGTGAATCCCTGTTGCTCGCTGCCCATGTTGCTTGGGCGCGACCTCGGACCGGGCGAAATCCTGCACACGCCGTTCCTGATCTACGCCCCGTCCGCTCCTGGCGATTGGACCCTGGAACTCGGCCTCGAGCAGAGGGGCTCCGGCCGGTTTATCGACACTGGCGGATCCGCATACCAGCGCTACACCATGCCCTTGGTCAGGCCTGATGCCGCCGTCACCGAAAAGACGGCAACACCGGCAGGGTTGCCCCGGCAAGATCCATGATCGAAGTCGCCAGCCTTCATATCTATCCGATCAAAAGCTGTCGCTCGACCGATCTCGAACGACTCCAATGTGACGCACGCGGTCCGGTGCATGACCGTCGTTTGATGATTGTCGACAGGGCGGGAAAGTTCATCACCCAGCGCACCGAGACCCGACTTTCCCAAGTCTCTGTCCGACGAGAGCAGGATCGGCTAACCTTGGCAGGCCCGGGCATCGAGTCACTCACCACCACGATCGAAAACGGCCCCCTGCGCCCCGTCGAGGTCTGGCGGCATCGCGGCGGCGCCCATGCGATCAGCCCGGATGCCGATCGCTGGCTCTCGGACTTC
>DLYX01000437.1 GCA_003447545.1 Deltaproteobacteria bacterium
GTTCCCGCCACGGGCAGGGCCCTGCATATCGACCCCCGAGCCGTTGTTGCCGGTCGAGACAAAAGTCATCACTCCGTTCGCCCGAAGGGTATCGATGGCCGCAGCAAAGCCCATGGTATAGCTGGTCGCGCTGTCACAATTACCGGGGAATCGAGCCTCGGTGCCCAGGCTCATATTCACGACGCGCACCTCGGGATGGTTGTTGATCAGGTACTCAAGCCCGGCGATCACATCCGATGCGCAGCAGAAAGAGTTATTATCGTCGAGAACCTTGATGGCGATGATCTTTGCGGCCGGCGCACCCCCTGTCGGGGCCTCGGAGCCCGCGAATCCGTTTGCTGCGGCACCGGAGGTAATCACCCCCGTCACATTGGTGCCATGGCCGTGGTCATCCTCGGCCGCGCCAGTTCCGCTCTCTGCCGTTCCTCCGCCCGGACAGCAACCCCCGCCACCGCTGCAGAAGCAGGCCTCACCCGCGAGATCGCCAGCCAAGTCGGGATGGTCCGAGTCGTAGCCGCTGTCGAGGACCGCAACGCTGATCCCTGCACCTGTCAGCCCGTCGTTCAGGCGAAGGCTGTCCATCTGTGTCAGGGGCAGAGCCTCGGTCAAATTTCCGCGGCCCGGAGCATCGATGTCCACACGCAGAACCTCGGGGTGATTGACCAGTTCCAGAACTCCATTGGCCGTGACCCGCCCGGCCAACGCACCGATTGTCTCAAAGCGGTGCCGTAATTCGAATTGGCCCGGTTTGAGACGACCGAGAATGGACTCGCCAGTACTGGCGATCAGGGACCGATTCTGGCTGAGCATCTTTCCTCTCGCCTGCGTCTGCTTTTCCCCGGGGGCCCGAAAAGCAATCATGACCCGGACGAGGCCCTTCGAACGGAGCCCATCGATGACTCCCTCCGAGACAATTCGCGACGCTCGAATCCGCCGCTCCGCATCACTTGAAAACGCCCAGACCCCCTCTGCCATGGCGAGAGCTCCAGCGCCCAACACCATAAGCAGCAATTTCACCCTCGTCATGCGAATGCGATCGTTCCCCCAAGAAACCACGCTCATTGATTCGGTCAATCCGATCTCCGGCATCGAGTCAAGGTTGATGCCATGGTCGTCAGGTTGCCTCGGGCGCAGGCCACCACGCAACACAAAAGAAATCTTTTCCTCGCCGGCGCCCTATCGGTCAATCCTGCGTTTGTCCGATTCTCGTTTTTGCGCGGCCGGCACGTTGAAAATGGGACAGAACCACATCCACAAGGCACAGCCGCGAAAAGCTCGCGACTGCAGAACCAATCCAACTGCCCCCGGCGTGACTCGAACACGCGACCTACAGATTAGGAATCTGGCGCTCTATCCACCTGAGCTACGGGGGCTTTGGATTGGCTGGAAGTGTCTTTCCTAACGCAGGCGGCGGTCGCCTGCATCAACGGCCATCGCCCGGACCCGCAGAAGTCAGGGTCGGCGCAGGCCGGCATCAGGTTCGGGTCAGTCAGCGGCCTCCCTTGAGGCTGAGGAAGTGGCTGAGGACGAGGCCGCCGCCGGGATCGGACCGGTCACCGAGGCCAGTGGGATCGACACCATCCGGTCTCCTTTGGCGGTGCCCAGATAGAGCTTCTCGCCCACAGGCAGAGCGACTGTTGCAAAGCCCATCGGCGGGCCTTCATGCGCGAACACGGCCCCGCCCTCCATGGTTTCGGCATCCGCGCGGACCACAGAATAGGCAAGCGGGCATGGCCCCTCCGCGTCGAGACAACTCGTATTACCGATGAAATGATGATGGCCGACAATCCAGATCCGCCCCGCATCATCCACGGTCACATTATCCGGCTGCTCGACCTCCACCTCCCCGAGATAGGCACCGGTCGTGGCGTCGCGACGAACAGAACGGTTCTCCATATAATTATTGATATACAGTGTCTTGCCGTCGCGAGACGAAGCAATCCCGTTGGGCATCACAGCCTCCGACTCCGGCAGACGCGAAAATCCGGTCGCCGGGGACCAGATCCAGACCCAACCCGTATGGACCCCGAGTAAAAGCTTGCCCGCCGTGACGATCGTCCAGGTATCCTTGTCCCACATATGGGTGACGGCAATCTTTCCGTCCGGCAAGGCCGCTACGTCATTGAGGAGCGGGTCGCCCGCCGGCGCGACACAACCACGCCAGGAGATCGACCATTCGCCAGGTTTGCCCAGCAACTCAAAGAACTCCACCGACTCCCGTCCCCCGTGGTTCACGACATAGAAACCGCGACGTCCGTCCTCGCGGCTGCGCAGATCGATGCCGTGCGGGCTGAACAAGCCGGGATCGGGTGCCGGACATTTGCGATCGGCCCACTTCTCGCCATTGCCCTTCCAGTCAATCGGTAATTCGCGTCGCGAAGCGCCTTCGATCTCAAAAATCGCCAAACTGCCGGGCGTCCCTTTGAGGAAATTGCCCATCTCGCTCACGAATAATTCCTGACCGCCCGGTGCCGCGACCAGATCTTCGGGATTGGTGAAACCGCAATACGAGGTGATGCCGTCAGCCACCACACAGGAGTCCGTTGCCTCTGCCGCTTCCCCCGCAGCCGACGCGGAGGATGCCGGGGAAGCGGCAGACGTGCCACCGACCGTCCTTGTGGCAGCATTGGTGCACCCATTAGCCAGAAGAAACGGGGCAAGAACCACCCAAAGGGCAAAGAACCTGCGATTCGAAAGACGCTCGCTCATGGGCATTGACGCTATCACCCGAGGCACGGATCGCCGAACGCTTGCCTCCGATACGAAAACCTTGCAGCGTAGTGTGATGATAGAATTGATGCCCACGTGCGCTGCTCTTCGCCCCCTCCCGCAGGCCTTCCTGCGCGCCACATCTGCCTGCATGATGCTGCTCGGGTTGGCCGCTTGCTCGGGCAGTTCTGCGGCGCCGCCGGACCCGGCGGCACCACAGGCTTTCAACGCCGAGGGTTGCACACCGGTAGACTACGAGACAGGACAGACCACAGTCGTCGACATCGAATTTGACGGCCTGGACCGCTCCTACCGCCTCTTCCTACCGACCGGCTACGATAGCGCCGCACCAACGCCACTCACCCTCAACTGGCACGGCCTCACCTCAACGTCCAGCCAGCAAGAGGCCTATACCGGGACGGCCATCGCAGAAGAACGTGGCTATATTCTGGCGTTCCCCATGGGCATCGGGAACGCGTTCAACGGCGGTGGTTGCTGCAGTCAATTCGGCAATCCCCCGCATAGCGAAGATGACGTGGGCTTCGCCCGGGCCATCGTGGACGATATCGCCAGCCAATTCTGCGTCGACCGACGTCGCATCTATTCGACCGGGATGTCCAACGGAGGTTATATGTCCGAGCGGTTGGCGTGTAACGCCAGTGACCTTTTTGCCGCCGTCGCTCCGGTCTCGGCACTTGGGTATCCGGTACCGAACTGCGAACCTGGCCGCCCGGTGCCGCTGCTCGCCTTCAACGGCACCGAAGACCCCTTGGTGAGCTACGACGGTTCCACCCAGAGCGCTCAGATTT
>DLYX01000332.1 GCA_003447545.1 Deltaproteobacteria bacterium
CAATGCGGGGGTTCTCTCGGATCGATGCGAAAGAACTCCGCAAGACCTCGAACTCGCGTTCGCGACGCATATTGCGGGGCCACATTTGCTTACCCGTCGTCTGGAAGAAGCGCTCGGCAAATCCGGCGACGGTCGACTTCTTTGGGTTTCCTCCGGCGGAATGTACTCCACACGGCTCGACGTCGATCGACTGCTTGCACCCGCAGCGCCCTATGATGGCGTCATGGCCTACGCCCAAACCAAACGGGCGCAGGTCGTCCTCTCGGAACTATGGGCTGAACGGCTGGGAAAAAGAGCGACTGTCCATGCGATGCATCCCGGCTGGGCTGACACGCCCGCCGTACGTTCATCGCTACCGCTCTTTCACCGCATCATGGGCCCCCTGTTGCGCACTCCGACCGAAGGTGCAGACACCCTGCTATGGCTGGCTGCCAGCGAGGTCGCGCGAAAATCCACAGGCAAATTTTTCCTGGACCGGATCGCCCGACGGACCCATCTCCTGCCCTTTACAACTGAAACCGAGCAGGAGCGACGGCGACTCTGGGATGCCTGCGAGCGGATCGTACCCGACTAGGATCCGCCTGCGACACTGGACCGGTCTCGCCACAATCCGAACAACGCGAGCACAACCCCGCCGAGAAAAAGAATCATGCCCCAACGAAAACTGGCGGGCCGATATTGGAATTCGACTTGATGCGCGCCCGCGGGAAGCCTGATGCCTCGAAATGCAATATTCGTTTTCACGATCGGCACTTCCCGCTCTCCCACCCAGGCTTCCCAGCCCGGATAGAAAAGATCGGTCAAAACCAGCAGGCAGGGCCCCCCGCAAACTGCTCTTACATCGACCCGACCTTCTTCATAGTTCTCGATCGTGGCTTGCCCGTGGAGGAAATCCTCAACAGGAAGCAGCGCCTCGCCGTTCGCCACGATTGCGGTCGTTCGGGGGCGGAAACTCGCGCCCAAGAGTTTCTCCCGCGCCTTTTCCGGATCGGACTCGACGAGAGTCTGATAAACGACGAAGGCTCGAGGAAGAGCGTTTCGGCGCTTCGTGATCCATACATCATCGACTTGCACAGTCACCTCCTTCGCCTCTTGCACGGCAGCCAGGGCAGCGGGTTTCCCGAAAGCGATGGTCTCGTCCACACCCATCAGATCAAGAATCCGAGTAAATTCCGGTAGTGGCCGGTTTCCCCCCGCCTCGCGTTCGAGCTTCAGATCCCCATGCCACAGCCCCGATTTGTTGAAAAAGTCCAAATAAGGCTGAGGCAGGATAGGCTCATACTCATTCAAAACCGGCCGACGCTGCGTCATTCCCGTCTTGACCTGTCTGTCCAGGGTTCCGAAGTGCAGCGCAGGTAGCAAAAGAGTCCGCTGAGAGGCAGGCAAGGCCGGAGGGCGCGTCCCTAAAATCGAAACTCCCCAGGAATCCATCTGACGTAATTGCTGGTACTGATAGCGCGGTGGCCCGAACCAAAGCGCATCACCGAGAATCAGAAGGAACACAATGCCGGCAGCGGCGACTTCCAGCGAGCGACCTGGCCGAAGGCGACGGCAAAATTCAATCAAGTTCTGCGCGCCGAGGCCCGCCAGAACCGCCACCAGAAAGACCAATAGCGGAGCAATCCGCCCGGGCCCCCGAAACGATTTACCAAACGGAAGATCGTAGAAAAACCACCAGACGGGAGAGGCTTGGCCCTGCATATAAAGAAAGGCAAGCACGGCCAGCGAGAGAATCGTCAGGCGCGCCCATCGCTCAGTTAGCCCAACCGCACCCCACAGGGCGAGCAGAAGTGCCGGGTAGCCAAAGAGTGCCCCCGGCGTGTTCAACGTCGTAATCGCGTTCCAGATGCGCTGCCATTGCGAGGAGCCGAAGGCCGCTTGCCATGGCGTTAATGGATCCTGGCTGCGGCTTCCGTCGAACATCAACTCGAGACTCGGGAAGAGCTGCGGTGCCGAGAACAGAATCGTCAGAAGCGCAGCTGGCACCAACCAGCCAAGAACATGAAGACGTGCAGCGTTGTCAGGGGCTCGCCAGAGAAGGCCCGCGACACCGAACGGAACCGCCCAAAACATTCCGTACAGAAGCCCCTGCGCATGTCCTCCGAGAAAACTCATCGTCAGAATCGCCGCCAAAACCAAAGCACGCCGGAACCGGGGTTCGTCGATCAGAGCCAGGATGGCCCAAAAGATTCCGGGAATCCAAGCCTCGGTCGAAAGATAGGAAGTGATCTCGGTTTCCCTCAGCATCTCGTCGGAAACAGCAAACGCGAACGATCCCAAAAGTGCGGCTACCGGTCCAACTTGCAGCCGGCGAAGCAGGAGCCAGATAAAGGCACCACCGATGAACAGATGAGAGACTGCGTGCACTTCAAGCGCGACTTCGGCTGGCAGCAATAAAGTCAGGACAATCAGTGGAGGATAAAGGATCCCGGCTGCGGGCGCTGCCAGCAGCGGAAACCCAGCGAGCTGCCACGGGTTCCAGAAAGGTAGCGCTCCGCTTGCGAGCATCGCACCTTGATAGCGGGCAACCGGATAATAATAACGCACCAGATCCGTGGGCCACTTGGTAGACTCCCATCCACCTTCCGGAAGCTCCAAACTGGCAAGATAGTCCCAGATAAAAGTAATCACCGCGAGCAACACAACGGCGCTCAAGGCCTTCACCTGTCGCGGCGACATACAGCTTTCCGATGCGAGTTCGCCCTCATGGAATCCTGCCCGATCCACCCCGCTGGCGTCGACGGCCTACCATCTCAAACTGTCTTGATGCCCTTGTAGGTTGCGGCCGACCGTAAAACCGCGATTCGGTGAACCAATCGACGGCCCTCGAAGTCGTTCACGGCATAATGCTGAACCGCTTGTTGATCCCACATCAGCAAATCACCCTCTTGCCACGAATATCGGAAGCCGAACTCGGGCTTTTGCAGGTGTGCGAGCAGCATCGCCAGGATGGCCTCGCCCTCGGCAGGCGGAAGCCCCTCGACAAAACGCGTGTAGGTCGGGTTGATCGTGAGCCACTTGCGGCCCGTGACCGGATGGGTGCGAACCAGTGGATGCG
>DLYX01000280.1 GCA_003447545.1 Deltaproteobacteria bacterium
CCATCCCGCCCTGCCCGCCAAGGTCGAAGCGTATGTTGTGGTGCAACTGACTCCCGAACAGCGCAAGGCCTACGCCGCGCTGGCCGAAGCCACCCGCGCCGATCTGGAAGGGCGTCTCGACAACGGGGGCCTGGATGCCAATCGCATGCTGGTTCTCACGGCACTCCTGCGCCTCCGCCAGATGGCTTGTGATCCAAGGCTGATCGATGCCTCCCAGAAGCCGGACCATTCAGCGAAATTGGGCGCCTTCCGGGAACTGGTGGCCGAAGTCGTCGCCAGTGGTCGCCGCGCTCTCGTGTTCAGCCAATTCGTCGAGTTCCTCAGCCTTCTCCGCAAGGAGCTCGAGGCGAGCGGAACGGAGTATGCGTATCTGGACGGGCGGACCCGCAATCGAGAGAAAGTCCTCGATGGTTTCCGCGACGGGGATATGCCGGTATTTTTGCTCAGTCTCAAGGCGGGCGGCACAGGGATCAATCTGGCAGCAGCGGATGTGGTTATCCATATGGACCCATGGTGGAACCCGGCCGTCGAAGATCAGGCGACTGACCGCGCCCATCGTATCGGCCAGACCCGCACGGTCTCGGTCTATCGCATCGTAGCCCAGGGGACGATCGAAGAAGGCATCCAGCGGATGAAAGAGGAGAAGCGAGCCCTGGCTCGGGCCGTGATCGACGAGTCCGAAACCACCCTGCCGCGCCTGACGGAAGAAGATATCCGCGAACTGATCGCCTTCGGCTAGAGAGGTCTTGCGAGACAAGGGCCGGCGGCGTTCTCGCATCGACCCTCGCGGCTAGTTTTCAGGAATCGCTGTCGTCGGCCTTTTTGGTCGTGGCCTTCTTGGCGGTCGTCTTCTTGGTGGCGGCTTTCTTGGTGCCTGCCTTCTTGGCCGTAGTCTTCTTGGTTGTGGCCTTTTTCGTGGTTGCCTTCTTGGTCGTCGCCTTGGAAGTCGTCTTCTTGGCGGCGGTCTTTTTGGCAGTAGCTTTCTTGGCAGCGGTCTTTTTGGTGCCCGTCCTGGCCGGCGTCGCCGCCGCTTCCTTTTCTTCGGCATCCGCCCCCGCCGGGGAAGCGTCGTTCGTGCCCGCGTCGGCGGCCTCGTCCACGTTGGATTCCGTTTCGCTCGACAAGGCCTCGGACTTCTCTGCCTCCGCAGCCGGGCTGGTGGCCTCGCTGGTCTCGGCCGTCGCATTGCCGCCCGCTGTGGCGGTCACCCGCCAGGCACCCACCCGGTCGCGCTGCATGCTGAGGAGGCCCGCCTTTTGGGCCTCGTGAGCCATTTCCGTAAGGGTGCGGAAACCGAACCGAGATTCGTCAAACTCGCCGACAATCGCGCGAAGTTCCTGCGCCAGATGGCGGACATAGACGGGTTTTCCGGATCGCTTCTCCGCCAGATTTGCGGCCGCCTGGCCCAGGAGTTTCAATCCTTCCTCGGGCGGTATCGGCTCGGTAGACGCGGGCGCCGCCGGTGCCTCGGGGGCGCTGGCCGGTGCTGTCGCAGCCGACTCTTTGCCGGCTTCCGGAGTTTCCTCCGAGGCGGCTTCGTCCTTTGAGGAACTCTCCGGGGCACGTTCCGGGACGCTATCGCTGGTGGATTCCACGAGATAGCCCTGATCGATGCGCTTCATCGAAAGCAGGCGTTTATCGGCCAGCTTCTGGATGAACTCTCGGAAGGAAGAGACGCCAAAATCCCGCTCGCTGAACGTGGAGTCCAGCTGCAGAAGCGTGCTTTTAATCGGACCGAGTTGGGGCTGCACACCTTTGTCGGCGAGAATCTTGAGGGCGCGCTGGACCTTTTCGAAGCCCTTGTCGAGCGACATGCGGCCACCACCGCCACCGCGGTTCTGCCCGCCGCCACGACCGCCACGTCCTCCTCCGAGCAAGTTCTCGTAGGAAATGAACTCGTGACAGTTGCGCTGCATGGTGCCGCTGGTGAAACCGCGGCCCCCGACGATATACACGCGCTTGCCAAATTGCTTGAGTTTCTCGACGAGCGCGATGAAATCGGAATCACCCCCGACGATGGCAAATCCGTCGATATGTGGGTGGGTGAAGCACATTTCCAGTGCATCGACGACCAAATTGATGTCGGCGCCGTTCTTGTCGCCCCGGGGGGTGACGTTCCGCTGCACCATATGAACAGCGTGATCGGTGAGCGTACGGCTATGGGTACCGGCGCGAGCCCAATCCCCATAGGCGCTCTTGGAGACGACCTCGCCCCGCTCCTTGAGGGCATCCAGTACCATCGAAAGATCGAGGGTCGTGTTGAGAGTCGACTTCACACCGATTTCGATATTGTCGAAATCGATAAAGACCGCGAGTTGATTACGTTGCTCCACGCATACGAGTTAAACAAGCCGCTGCGGGAACAGCCAATTCCGGAAATCAGAGCCTCCCGGGGCCCCCGCCGTGCGGGCCGAATCAATCCCGCAAGCAGACGAGCCCGCGGCCGCCCACAGCCTTGCGCCACGCCCGCAGGATCTCGTCGTGACCCAAATCGTCAAGGATCGCGCGCGTTTCTTCGAGCGAGGGAAAACCGGTCAAGGCGGATTCGGCCCGTGCGATCGCCCGGTCGAGCCGGCGCTCGGCCAACAACGCATGCTCGTAGCGCCTTTTCAGCCGCGCCCGCTGCAAATCATCGGTGGAAAATCCCTCATCGGCGGAGACCCGCAAGACGTCGTCGAGGACTTTCGCCAACGAGCGTCCCTCACCGGGCCCGGCACTCGCCGAGAGCATGATCGCAGCAAATCCCGCGCCCCACTCCGCATCAGCTGCCACATCGTAGCCCAATCCGTGCTCTTCCCGAATCGCCTGAAAGAGATGGCTGTCCGGGTCGGCGCCAACCAGATCCAGAGCTACCTGCACGGCGAGAAAATTCCGGGGCTGGCGATCGATCTCCTGCAGACGATAGACGTGCGACTGACCGCCTGACCGCGATCGCAGGCGAGAGGGCCTCCCCCGACCGGGCCGAATCCGCGAGGTACGCCGTCGCCGCCCGACCTTCGAACGATCGAGCCACGGAGTCAGGAGTCGTTGCAAACTCCGACGATCAACGTCGCCCACAACGGATAAAACGGCATTCGCATTTACAAAATAGCGTCGATAGAAATCTCGCACATCG
>DLYX01000111.1 GCA_003447545.1 Deltaproteobacteria bacterium
GCCGAATTCGGGACACGTATCTACACTGTCTTCGATCGAGCCGACAAGGACAAGGACAACCGATTGAATTCGCAGGAGATGAAGGACTGGGCTGCCAGTTCCTACTACAGCGAATCGGCGTCGTATCCCCTCGTACCCAATATCGTCGACAAGAAGTTCTAAAAAACGGATTCGCGGCCTGATCTGCGCAGTTGCAGTCGGGCAACTGATCCAACTAGGATTCAAGCATGGCAGAACAACCTTCAGACCTCCGCCTGCACGGCCACCACGGGAACCCACTTCATGCCGACTGCTTCGGCCCTCCTGATGGCGCGCCGATCGTCTTTGTCCATGGCGGTGGCCAGACTCGACACTCCTGGCATGCCACTGCTCGAACACTCGCAGATCTGGGCTGGTTCTCGATTGCCCTTGACCAACGAGGCCATGGTGACAGCGCATGGGATACAGAAGGTCGCTACCACTACACGGACTTTGCCGGCGACCTCGAGGCTGTGGTCCAATCCCTCGATCAGAAACCTGTTTTGGTCGGAGCCTCTCTCGGCGGCATCGCGTGCCTGTTGGCCGAGGGCGGCCGGCCCCAACCTTTTGCCCGAGCCCTGATTCTGGTTGACATCGCGGCGCGAATGGATCCTGCCGGCGCTCAACGAATCATGGACTTCATGCTTGCGAACCCCGAGGGTTTCCCCGACCTCGATGCGGCGGCCGACGCTGTAGCTGCCTACAACCCGCACCGCCCGCGTCCGGCCAGCAATGAAGGCCTCGCCAAGAACCTTCGCCTTGGCGACGACGGCCGATGGCGCTGGCATTGGGACCCCCGTTTCATGAGCATCAAGGGCAGACCGCAGGATTCCGAGACGGTTCTCGATGATGCGGCCCGCGCGCTCACCCTACCGACCCTCCTGATTCGCGGTCAGAAGAGCGACCTTCTCACGATGGAGCAAGTCGAGCATTTTCTGGGCCTGGCGCCCCATGCCCAGTTCACCGACGTCGGCGGTGCCGGACATATGGTTGCCGGCGACCGAAATGACGTCTTCAGCGAGGCAGTCCTCCAGTTTCTGGACTCATTGTCGACGGAAGATTCATGAACGAGAGTGCGACAGAGAGCGCAGCGATACCGTGTGCCGAGGCGACCCTGCACCATCGCGTTCAATTCTTCGAAACCGATGCGATGGGCATCGTGCATCACGCGAACTACGTCCGCTATCTCGAGATGGCGCGGATCGAATGGATGGACATTCATGACCGCCCCTACAGCGAGTACGTTGCCATGGATCGACATTTCTCGACCACCCGCGTGGAGATTGACTACAAACGGGCTGCCCGATTCGACGACCGATTGGTGACTCGCGTCCGGCTTGCCTGGGTGCGCGGAGCTTCTCTTGGCATGTCCTACGAAATTCAATTGGACGGCGAGAACGTAGCGATCGCCGAAACCCGACACGCGATGGTCAATGGCGATGGTCGTCCCGTCCGCATCCCCAAGGAACGAAGGGACAGCCTTCAAGGCCTTCTCGCCGGCCCGCCCAAGGCCGGCGCGGGAGAAAAGCCTTCCTGACCAACCCGCCCGGTTTCGATTTCCCCTGGTCCGCGGCCCGACTGGACCCTGAGCCTTTCCCGCCCTACAACAACAATCATGAGCAATGGAGCGACAGACGTAATTTACCGGGACTGCACCTTATGCGAGGCGCATTGCGGGGTCCAAATCACCGTCGATCGGGGTGTCGGCAAGGTCGTGGACATCCGTGGAGACACCGAAGATCCCTTCAGCCGCGGGTATATCTGTCCGAAATCGACGGGACTTGTGGGCTTGTCCACCGATCCGGACCGCGTCCGTCATCCGTTGCAGAGGAAGGGAAAGGATTTTCAGGAAATTTCCTGGGAAGACGCTCTGGAAACGGTGGCCGAAAGATTGGGCGAGATTCGCACCGATCACGGGGCCAATGCGATCGCAACCTACCTCGGCAACCCGAATGCGCATGATTTTGGCTCCAACCTCTCCGTTCCCGCTCTCGTAAAGGCGATCGGAACCAAATGGCGCTTCTCGGCCACCAGTGTGGACCAATTACCCAAGATGTTTGCCAATCAGTTGTTGTTTGGCTCGCCGGGCAGTTTTGCCGTTCCCGATCTCGACCGCACCGACTTTTTCCTGATCCTTGGCGCCAACCCCCTGGTGTCCAATGGCAGCATCATGACCGCTCCGGATATGCGTGGTCGGCTGCGCGCTCTCCGCGAACGCGGGGGAACTCTCGTCGTCGTCGACCCCCGCCTGACAGAAAGCGCAGCCATCGCCGATCTTCACGTGCCGATCCAACCAGGCACGGATGCGCTCTTTCTATTCGCTCTGATTCACACGATCTTCGATGATCAACTAGCCGATACGGGCCCCTTGCAGCAGTCCGTTACCGGGCACGAATCGCTTCGGGAACTTGCCAGACCTTTCAGCCCCGAGAGCGTCGCCGAAGCAACCGGGATCGCCCCCGAAACGACCCGCAAACTCGCACACCAGTTCGCGAAGGCCCGCACGGCGGCCTGCTATGGGCGGCTGGGAATTTGCACTCAGGAATTTGGGACACTGGCCAGTTGGCTGATCGATGTTCTCAATATTCTGACCGGCAATCTCGACCGAGCCGGCGGTGTGATGTTCCCGCACCCGGCACACGCTCATGCGGGCCCGGCGCGGCGTTCCTCACGGATGCCCTATGACCGCTGGCGCAGCCGAGTTCGGGGCCTGCCCGAATTTGCCGGCGAGCTTCCGGTGGCGACTCTCGCCGAAGAAATCGACACCCCCGGGGAGGGGCGCGTGCGCGCTCTGGTGACAGTCGCGGGAAACCCCGT
>DLYX01000198.1 GCA_003447545.1 Deltaproteobacteria bacterium
CTTGCCTTTCGTCTCGAAACTTGGCGAGGAGACACCCGGGTGTCCGCAGCCAGCCTGTATCTGCGAAAGTAGGAAGCTGATGAAGTGGATTCACGCCATCGCTGCCGTCGCCACCGCCTTCCTGGTCAACAGCGGCTGCAGCGAACCGGAGCCGCGATGGGTGGTTCAGGAACGGCTCGGGCCTGAGCGCTTCGGGTTACCGCACGGCCAGCCTGTCGCTCGTGCGATCATCGGGGCCACAGCCAGACCCGTCCTGGGCGTACTCGCCGAGGATCTCCATATCGAGAAAACCGGCGTTCCTCTCGTCGACGGGGTCGCTCAATTCAAACTCGACATCGCGTCCGAAGACATCCCGCGCGCCAACCTCAGCATTCAGACCTTCACCTCGCTCGGAACCGATGTTCCGAGCCTCGCCGGGACATTGCGCGAAAAGGTTTTCTGGCGGCGCCTCGAGAGCGGATGGTCCCTCGACGAGGGGAAGGATGGCTACACGATCTCCATTCGCGACGAGCGTGGGGCCGAGGTCACAGGATTCGTCAACGCTCGGGTATTCTTGACGCAACCAAGCCCGAGCGTGCAAGAAAGCGAGAGCTTCCCCCTACCAAACGGGTCGGAGATTCGGCTCTTTTTCGGATCGACAAAACCGGCTGCCGGCCACGCCAGGCCGCAGCTCCGATACCAGGCCAGCTTGAACTGCGACGGACGAGCGTCCATGCTCATCCTCGACACGGAGCAACGTATCGACGGCTCGGGTGATTCCTGGGAGCAAGCACGCGTCGGGATTTCCAAAGGCGGACTCGACTGTCGACTCCGGTTGGAAGTGCGCTCGCTGCAGGGGGAACCCTCGACAAAAGGGATCTGGGCATGGCCGGAGATCCTTGTGAAAACGCCCGGTCCATCCGTGCGGCCAAACCTTCTGATGGTCTCTCTGGACACGCTGCGCGCGGATCATATGTCGGGATACGGCTATCCCCGCCAAACCACACCCACCATCGACACACGACTGATCGCCGAGGGAACCACCTTCCTCGAAGCCTTCAGTACGTTTCCGCAAACGGATGTCTCCCACCTGTCCCTGTTCACAGGCCTCTACCCCGAGGCCCAACCCACCCGCGGCCGTTTGAGTCCGGGGAGTTCGATCACCACCCTCGCAGAAAACCTGCGAGATGCCGGCTACCAAACAGACGCGATTACCGAGAATGCCTTGATCTCGGGGTTGTTTGGTTTCTGGCGCGGCTTCGACGCATTTGCCGAGCGGTCGGTGGTGCAACAAAAACTCGGCCCGACCAGCTTTGCGAATGCAGCTTCCTATCTGCGAGAAAATCGCGAGCAACAATTCTTTCTTTTCCTGCACACTTACCAGACGCATGATCCTTACGACTCGAGCCCTGAATTCGACGCGATGTTCCGCGGCGACAACCATTGGGCGGAGGGAGGGCCGCCGCCCTACGTGCCCGACGTCCAACATAAAAATGTCGATCGATATGATCGAACCATTCGCGAGGCCGACTCTTTGGTGGATGGACTTCTCACCGTCCTCGAGGAGACGGGACTGATGTACAATACGCTTATCGTACTCCTATCGGACCACGGCGAATCCTTCGGCGAACATAGTCTGCCCGGCCACGGATTTGCGCACCACGATGAGCAACTCAGGATCCCGCTGATCCTGCGCGGGCCGGGGGTGCCTGCGGATGTCCGTATACCCGGAAGCGTCAGCCTGACCGATGTCGCCCCGACCCTTCTTGACCTTCTGAACCTTCCGGAACTCGCCCAGGGCCAAGGCGAAAGCCTGCGCGCTGCGATGTCCGGGACACCCATTCCAGATGACCGGGATGTATTTTTTGCATGGTATCAAAATGATGCAATCGGAGCCCGCAACCGCGAATGGAAGTCCACATCCACACGCGCTGAAACTCGAAATTACGAATTAAAGACCGACCCGTTCGAGTGGCATACGATCAAGAGCCCCAGCTTGCCCGCCGATCGTCAGAAGGTCCTCGACGACCACAAACGAGAAAGCTCGGCGATCCGGGCCGCGCTCGCCGAGGCGAGCGCAGGCAACCCGAACGGCACCAGCGAAACGCAGGGCATCCCGCAGCGGATGGAGGAGTCCCTCCGTGCGCTTGGTTATCTGGATTAGATTGTTGCCTCATCGCGGCTGCGAAACAGACCGATGACACTCGTGTAGCCGTGCACGAAGGTTTCTCCACCCACCGGACCGATTTCCCCGTTGGCAAAAAATCCCGCAACCGGGATCGCACCGCAGTGCGCGCGGACCTGATCGGAATCATGATCCGAGACCCCATACAGTCCGGCGCCACGGCTCAAGCAGGAAAAGAGCAAGGCTCCCGAGAAATCCGAACCTACGCGCCCGAGTCGCTCCGCCAGGTCCTCTCTGGCCGCGCCGGCGTCACGCAAATGAAACTGGACGACCTGCTTGTCGCTCAGCATCGCGCCCACAACGAGAGCGCCAGACGGCTCATCGCGACCGACAAGGTTGCGCACAAGAAAATCGCCTCTGTTAAAAGGTCCTTGCCCATCGCCCATCCCGAGTCCCAGAAGCAACGATCCCTTCGCGGCAGCTTGATCGCCCGCGTCAAGTCCCTCGACGACTTCCTCGGCAACGTGCAGAGCCGGCCGGCCATCGAGTTCGAACAATATATTTTCGCGCGAACGAGTGACAAACATCGGCAGGCCGACCGGTCGACAACCCTGAGAGACCACAGTCTCGAGAGTAATATTCCCCGAGAAACCGATCCCCACAGCCCC
>DLYX01000490.1 GCA_003447545.1 Deltaproteobacteria bacterium
GAGAGCGGTCCACCAAAGGTCTCTACACGCTTAGCTCACGAATTAATCTCGTCCCGACGGCGCCCGTGAGCAGGCTCCTGCCAAGACCAGTCGGATTAAGTTAAGCGGCGAGTCTACCGACGGAAGACCCGTCGCCGATCCCGAAAATTTGCGCCCATCCGAATCCCTCGGGAAAGGACCCAGCGGACGTCTCACGAACTAAGCCGCGAGAGGTTGTGGAAAATTATCCGCAATTAAATGCGTGCCGGACTGATTAACGAGGCCAACCGACATCCTCGGCGTGCAACCAATAGTTTCTTCAACCCCCGTCGAATCCAGGTCGCCCCCATGACGACATTATTTCATTATACGGTCTGCAGCCTCGGAAAGGAAGACTTCTTCGCCCGAATCCATGGGCGTGGAAAGCCGGGCTGTGTGGGTGCGATTTGTTCGCGGTTGTCCCGTCCAGCAGCTTTTCCTATGCTCGCGATGTGCATTTCTTGTCCGCCGTATCCTTTTTTTTGATCGTTCTGATGCTGGTCGGTTGCCCTCAGGGTACAGCAACGGAGATCACGGAAACGCCGAAAAACCGGGCGCGAAACGTCTCCCTGCGTATCTGGGAGAAGCTCGACAAGGATATCAGTTGGACACCCCGCTGCGAGGTCGATGATGTGTTGCGCCCGGCTCTAGGCTGCAATCTCGGCAAGGAGATCTTCCGCGGGCGCCTGACAATCGATGATCAGCGAAAAGCCTACCTCGACATCGAGCGCCCCATCTGGCTGCAAGACCAGGCCGCCCTGATTAAATCGGTGCGAAACCCGCGAAACATCCTCGATGACGGCGGACTGCCCCCCCTGCTCCTGCCTGCCGGTCGCGGCCGCCTTCAGGGGGAGTTCGAAAACGCCGGGCAGCCCGACGAGGAAATCAGGATCAAGGTGATCGCTCTAGAGCTCGCCAGCATTCGGCGAAGCTGGCGCTCCCGGACGCAAGCCATCGCCAAAGAAAACGAACTTGTTGTCCATCTGGCGGTTGATCCGCGCGCCGTCGCCATCGGGGCCGGATCGACTCGATTCAAGATCACTATCGACATCGGTGGCGAAGAGCACCTTCTGCTCGAAGAGATTCTGCAACCAGAATCCAGAGGGTGGCAGGAGCGAACAATTTCGCTCAATCGTTTCGCCGGACAGCAGGGTGTCTTCCAGTTCGCCGCGGAACCCGCAGCAGGTGTTGGTGCCACCCTGATCGCGCCGCTCTTCGGCTCACCGGTGCTAACCGCTCCTGTGGCAGACAGGAAGCCTCCGAGCGTAATCCTGATTTCGATCGATACGCTTCGTGGAGATTTTGTCGGACAGATTCGCGATGGTCGCAGCCTGACGGAAAGCATCGACGAGTTCGGACGACAAGGCGTCGTCTTCTCGCAAGCGATGACCACCTACCCCTCGACCACGGCCTCTCATATGAGCATCCTGACCGGCCTCTATCCGTCGATTCACAACGTCATCATCCCCGGAACTCGAGTGTCTCGCAAAACCCCGATTGCCGCAGAAATCTTTGCTCAGGCCGGTTATTTCACGGGAGCGGTTACCGAAAATGCCATGATTGCCCGAAGCAGCGGATTCGCCCGAGGTTTTGATTTTTATCGGGAGGAACACGGCACCAGCCATCAACATCGCCTGGGCTTTATCGAGGACACTTTAGCTACCGCGACCGAGTGGATTCGGGCGCACCATGCGGACCCGTATTTCTTTTTCATTCATTCCTATCAGGTACATTCGCCTTATTTCCCGCCTCCCGAATACGATGTTTTCACGGGGGCGCCCGATTGGCTGCCCAAGCCTCTGCCGGCACCGAAACTGCGGATGCTGAACGCCTATTCGGGCGAAGTTCTTTATACCGATGCCATGGTCGGGCGGTTCCTGGCCGAATTGGAGGAGATCGGGATCGGTGACGATACCGTCGTGATCATCACATCGGATCACGGCGAAGAATTTGGGGTCCATCGCACCGTAGGCCATTCGGGCCTCCTCCCGGAATCCGTCATGCATGTCCCATTGATCATCCGAGCGCCCAATCAAATCCCGCCGAACCGTCGCGTGGACTCGGTCGTTTCCCTTGTCGATATCTTGCCGACAATTCTGGAACTCACGGGGCAGCCGCCACTGGCGCAGAGTAGCGGAACCTCACTTATGGCCCGATTGAACGATCCTGCCCTCGCGAGCCCTCGCGCCGTCTACGGTGAGAATCGGCGGAAAACCGCCGACCATATCTCCGCTCGGACCGATACGCATCGCTTCATTCGCTATCGCCGTGGGTCACGCCCCACAGCCGTCTTCGCGACGAAAGAAGATCCGCTTGAAATGCAGGAGCTTGAAGACCCTGCTCTTCGGAGCGAAGGCGAAGCATGGATTGCGCTCTACGAATCGGGCGCCAAGCCCCCGCCCTCCGGCGATGCGAGCAAGACCTCCGTGCCCGCCGACACCGCGGCCAAACTCCGGGCTCTGGGCTACACCGACTGAACCAGCTCGCCAACCGCGCGAGATCGGCTGCTATTCACTCGAAGTGGCCGTTTGGGAACGGCCCGCGGCCGGTGATAGGGCAGGAGGATGTCGGACGATATCCTCTCCACCCAGGCCTTGCTTACCGAAGCCATGAGTCGCGCCGATGGTCTCTCCGATCTTGGCGAAGGCCCCTTTACCGAACCCCTGGAGAGATTCCTCGACTCTCTCCGCGAGGAAGCCGGACTCAATGACATCGGGCTTCTGATCGCACAGGAACGGATCCTCGGCCATACCGTCAACCGCTTAAACTACGTCGAAGACCGGAAACGATATCCCCAGATCGCCAATCAGAAGATCGTTCGACCGGTTTTCATCATCGGCATGCCCCGGACGGGCACCACGGTTCTGCATGATATTCTGGCGCAGGATACTTCCAATCGGGCGCCGATGACCTGGGAAGTCATGTTCCCCTCTCCTCCGCCCGAAACAGCCCTCTTCCACACCGACCCCCGCATCGAAGCGTGCGCCGCGACCTTCCCCGATATCGACGCCATGATTCCCGGATTCAAGGCGATGCATCCCATGGGGGCCTTGTTGCCCCAGGAGTGCGTCATGTTGATGGATGAGACGATGTGTAAGCCACAGTTCCATTGCCAGTTTCGCGTA
>DLYX01000479.1 GCA_003447545.1 Deltaproteobacteria bacterium
AAAGGGTTTGCAAGGTCAGGCGGCTCACGAATTGCTGTGCATTCCGGGTCAGAAGAACTCGAACCCGAGCACCCTCGTCACGCAGGCGACGAACCAATTCGGGGGCTTTGTAGGCGGCAATTCCGCCGCCAACTGCCAGTATGACCGTACTCCCGTTCAGCATGACCACATCCCTCGCTCAGTTGAGCTTCCCTGCGGCTGAATCCGAGTCCTTACCACGTAAATCCTTCAGCGATATTTGCAGGACCCCGAGCGACCAGGCGCCCATCGAGCAAATCACAACCATTTGCACCAACCAATTGAGAACGCCGAAGCTGAAGGCCAGAGAGCGATCCACCCCGAAGAGACCAAGCGCAATCTCCGAACCAGCCCAGAACACACCGATGAAGCCAGGCGCTGAAGGAACGGAAACAGCAACCGCGACGATTACGGATGTGGCAATCCCCAGCGCGAAATACGGTGCCTCAATATCCAAAGCAAGAGCGCCGAAAACGAAACCACCTGCTGCCGCAAGCCAAACCCCGGTGCTGATGGCCATGACCGCAAGAAACGAGGCTGGCTGAGTCAGCCCCGACAGAACCCGCAGACCGCCGCGACTTGCATCCCGCAAGGCTTCACCGAGGAACTTCGGCAAATATTCGCTGATCCAATCTACCAACTTCTGGACGGGTTCGCGGTAGACAACCACAAAGGCCAGGATCACGATCATGCCGGCAACTGCCCCCGAGAGTGCGGGCAGCTGGGAACGCAAGAAGTTGTCGCCTGGCACCAAGCCGACCGTCACGACGGCCAACACCGCCAGCATCAGCAGGTCGCAGATGCGCTCCACAGCGACGGACGCCAGAGCCGCCGGAGCCCCGACCTCGCCGGCGCGTGCCACGACCAGAGGTTTCAGGACCTCGCCGGCCCGAAGGGGAAGCACCATATTCCCCATAAAACCGATATTTGTCGCGTGCAGAACCGGAGTCTTCTCAAGCGGGGCGAGCGTCTCGAGGATCACCCGCCAACGCCACGCCCTCAGAATCATGGCCAGCACCGCCGCAGCGACCATCGGCGCTAGCCAAGCGACCTTTGCTGCACCGAAATCCGAGACAAATTGATCGAAGTTTACACCCTGCACGCTGTACCAAACCGCCGCGGCCGACACGGCAACCGAGAAAGCAAATTGCAGGGATGCCTTCACGGGGCCCCGGGCGCGTCGGTCAAGGACAGGCCGGTTCGGAGACGATTCGCCGCGCTCAGAAGCTCTCGTGCGGCGATGGAATCGGGCTGCCCGAGAACCACGGGCTTGCCCGCGTCGCCTTGAGCACGCACGCTCTCCTCCAGAGGTATTTGCGCCAGAAGCTGCGTTCCCGCGGCCTCCGCGACAGAGGCCCCCCCACCGGTACCAAAGATCGGATCGTCATGGCCGCAACTTTCGCAATGAAAGTGACTCATGTTTTCAAGAACACCAAGCATCGGCACTTGCACCTGGCGGAACATGGCAACGCCTCGAACCACATCGCGAATCGCGACATCCTGCGGGGTCGTGACAATAACCGCCCCGTCCAGGCGAACCTGCTGCGCCAGCGTCAGTTGTGCATCTCCGGTGCCCGGCGGTAGATCGATGACCAGAATATCGAGCTCTCCCCAAACGCAGTCGCCCAGGAATTGCTGCACAAGCCCCGAAACCATGGGACCACGCCAGATCACGGGCGAATCGTCGTCGAGAAAGAAACCCATCGAAATGCATCGGACGCCGAACTTTTCGACGGGATGGAAATTTTTTCCACCTGCCGCGCGCGGCCGCTCATCCAGACCCATCATGATCGGCAAGCTGGGTCCATAGACGTCGGCATCCAGCAGGCCCACACGAAGCCCGTCGGCAGCGAAAGCGCAGGCCAGATTCGTCGCGATCGTGGACTTTCCCACTCCGCCCTTCGCCGAGCTCACGGCGATAATCTTGCGCACACCGTCCAGACCGGCCCCGTTCGTATCGCCGGCGGCATCCGCGGCGGCCTCTGCCACCGCAAGCTCCAGAGGCGCCTCGATCGACGACAAAGCCGAACCGATTGCCTTTTCGAGTTCGGGCGGGACTTCCTTTCGGCCACCGGGCAGGCGCAGCACGATAGAGACCCGCCCCCCGTCTGTGCGGATGGATTCCACCATTCCCAACGAGAGAATGTCCCGTGGCGCGCCGCGAGGCTTGACTCCTGCGAGCAATGCTCGCACTTCTGCTTCATCGATCTTGTGGTCGCTCATACCCTGCGGTACCTTTTAAACATATAGCATCCTGTTTTGGGTTCTCCTACCCGAATCGGGAACAGAGCATCGCATATGATACCTGCTTCCACGACATCCGTAGCCCGGCTCGATCCCGGGGGACCCAGTTCACCTGTAGAGCTGGTTGCCGACGAACTTCAAGTGGTCGAGGACCGAATTCTGGATCTTCTCGATTCCAAGGAAGTCTTGCTCACTCGAGTCGGGCATTCGCTGATTGCCTCCGGGGGGAAGCGGATTCGCCCGGCGCTGGCTCTGTTGGTGTTTCGTGCCGCTGGTGGCACGGAACCCGCTGATACCATCGACGTGGGCGCAGCGATCGAGCTGATTCACTCGGCGACCCTGCTGCACGACGATATCCTTGATTCTGGCACTGTCAGACGTGGGCAGCCCTCTCCCTATGCCCAGTTCGGCCTCACGCCGACCCTCGTTGGCGGAGATTTCCTTTTTGCCAAGGCATTCAGTGTCGCTGGCCGCTTCGACGCGAAAGTCGTGGGCTGGGCTGCCGAAGCCTGTGTCCAGCTCTGCGAAGGCGAGATGCTCCAGAACCGCTACCGCCGCAACCCGGAAGTCGTGCTGGAAAACTACCTGACCATTGCGCACTGCAAGACAGCCTCCCTTTTTCGTCAATCGGCCCGGATCGGAGCCCATTTTGCAAAAATGGACCCTGCAGCTGTGGACACTCTGGCAAGATTCGGAGACGAAATCGGCGTCGGCTTTCAAATGGTCGATGATCTCCTCGACGTCGTCGGTCCGGAAGAAATTATCGGGAAACCTGTCGGTTCAGACCTGCGGGAAGGCGCCCCGGCGCTGCCCACCGTGCTCGCACTGGCCTCGCACGCCGAGGTCGCCGAGGTCTTCACCAAGGACAACCCGAGCAAAACTGATGTAGAGAATGCGCTTTCCGCACTGCGTCAATCCGATATCCTCGATCAGGTTCGGGAGATGGCCCGGTCGCGGATCCGTTCGGCTCTGGCCTGCCTCGATACTTTGCCGGACTCGATCTATCGCGGCGCCCTCGAGCAAGTGACCCGCGACCTCCTCGACCGTACCTCCTGACGCGGTTGGGATTTGGCTCTGATTTCCGCGAGATCCGCTGGAAACCTGCCGCAAGCATCAGTAGCGTTAAGTGACTCATGCCCCTCGATCGCTTTCATCGCGAGATCGATTACCTTCGAATCTCCCTCACGGACCACTGCAC